>NZ_JACJPZ010000002.1:0-153601 GCF_014696335.1 Dolichospermum sp. FACHB-1250 | reverse complement strand
GAAATAGTTGATAAAGTTATTTCTGTTGCTCTCGATTTGATGAATCCTCAACATTTAAAAAATTGGTTCACTAATTGTTGTTACTGTACCTCATAACACCGGGAAGTGCTGTATGAGATTCTAAAGTTTGAGTAATCGCATTTTCTCTAGTTTTTTCTAAAGTTTTAAATCTAAATACACCAGAACGCCACGCCCAAAAATCAGGGGCAAATTTAGCTAACCGGTTAATAGCGTAATCTGGTAAAATAAATAATATAGGATAAGGAACGGTTTTTTTATAAGCGTCTCTGACAAAATTCAAATCTTGTAAAAAGGGTGGATATTCACCAAACACACCAATAGATTTTTCTAAACCTTGAATAATTAATACTAACTTTTTATTTGCTTCTTTCTCAATTTTTGCTAATTCCTGAATAATAGCATCACGTAAAAAGCGCAAATTAGGATCAGCAAATTTGAGAATTACAAATTGAATTTCCTCACATTGGGAATTTGTTTTTAATGCCTCAATTAATAACTCTCCGTGAGGAGGGAAATTAATCTCAATAAATCCCAAAGTAAACTTTTCCGAAAAATCTATAAATGTCAATAATTCCGCCAAAATATCTTGATTTAGAGCGATAAATTGCCCCAATTCGGCGTTAAAATCATGTTGTAATTTCTGCCAGTGCTTTTCGGAATAATTCATTTTGCATCACCACTGGGTTAGGATAATTCCATCGGTTATCGCCATTGTATTCTAAAACAGTGGAAAGTTAGATTGATTCATAGATAAAGTAATATATTTAGGAATCTCAAGGAGTCAAATTGAATTTTAGTTGATTCCTTGCCATTTTCGTGATCCTGATTAAGAAAAAGAAAGTTACACTACTTGAAGTAATAACTACCTAACGATAATTATAGCGGGCAGGATGCCCGCACCACAAGATTTAGCCACGTCAGGATTGTAGAATTTAGCTGGGTAACAGCTTATTTACTTTGATTTGGCTTCTAGATTTTCCAAACGGCTTTTCAATTCCTGATTTTGCTGTTTGATTTGATCTAGTTCCTCCCGTAATTGCTTCAGGGTTTTGTCTGTGCCAATATTCTTTTGCACTTTGGCTATTTCTTCTTCAGCGTAGCGACGGACGCGCCCATCTGCGGTTTGATTCGCTAAAGATTGCAAAATGGCGATCGCTTTTGGGGCTTCCATTTGTCCCAAGGCTGTCAAAACTGCTACCTGAGTTAAAAAGAAAGTCTCTCTGGCAATTTCCGATAATCGATCTAAAATCCTTTCTATATTAGCAGGAGTTTGGCCAGTGGAAATTTTCCCGACAGCGCGAATTGCGGAGAGCCGTAAGGGTTGTGGTACACCTATTTTTGTGTATTCTAGTATTAAATTTAAAGCTGCTTCCGAGGCTTTAAATTCAGCTAAACCAGCTATAGCTCCACTACGAACTACTTCATTCCAACCCGCTCTTTCCTCTAATACAGATTTTAGCAGTTTAATTACTTTATCTTCATGGGGTTTATCTTCTAAATGCGCTGCTGCTATAGCCCCAACAGTTCTACAAGCGGCAGCTTCTACATAATAGCTCTCATCCCCATCCTGGACAAAACCCTTTACAGCCTTATAGCTATTATGAGTTTTTATTTGTGATAAAGCACTAATCACGGCTCGACGCACAAATGGACTAGGATCATTTAAGCCAACTAGCAAACCATCAAAGGCTTGATCTAGTTTAATTTCTGCTAATTGTTTAGCAGCTTCAACACGCACACCCCAGAATGTATCATTTTTCAAAGCAGAGGATAGAGCTTGAGTTGCTTCTAATCCGCCTTTTTTCGCTAAAGCTTCTGCTGCATAAATGCGAGAAATGGGGTGGGGATCAAATTCTAACTGGGCTTTCAATTCAGAAATTGGGTATTCTAAAGTAACGGTTTTTAAGTAATTATTCCCCACATCAAAACTAATAAAATCGGGTTTTTCTGTTAAAGGAAAGTAAAAACTTTGTTCTTTGTCATGTACCCGCACGGTAAAAGTTGTTAGCTGTGGATTTTCCTTATATCCAAAACCAATAGGAATTTTGAGATTAAATAAATCCTTACTTTCGGCTTTAGCTTGGGTTTGGGTGACTGTCACCTTAGCCAAATTTGCATCACTATCCCAGGAATAAGCTAGTTTAAAGTCAGGATGACCACCGCGAAAGACATATTGATCAAAAAGGAAAGCCAAATTCCGTCCAGTGGCTTTTTCAATGGCTCTTAATAAATCTATAGTTTCCACCGTGCGGTGAGCATTGTCCTGGACAAAAGTTTGGATAGCTGGCCAAAATAACTCATCTCCTAATTCTGCCCGAATCATGTGATAAACACAAGATCCTTTTTCATAAATATGGCGGTCATAAAGTTCGATGGCTTCTCGGTAAACATGAGTTACCATTGGCCTACGGTAGCGACTGCTATCTTCATTGAAATAACTTCGCGCTTCCGATAAGCGGTAATATGCGGCTTCTTGGGGACCATATTCCTGTTCTGTCCACATTACCTCGGAATAGGAAGCCATACCTTCCTTAATCCAAGCGTGAGACCAATGTTTAATGACTACCAAATCTCCAAACCATTGGTGTGCGAGTTCGTGGACGACTAAAGTTTCAGTATTACGGTTGTCTAATATGGCTCGTTCGTCTAGTAAGCATCTGTCAGTTAATAGAGTGGTGGAAGTATTTTCCATTCCTCCAAAAATAAAGTCATCTACACAAACTTGAGCATATTTGGGGAAAGGGTAAGGATAACCATACTTTTCGCTTAAAAACTCAATCATTTGGGGAGTTTTACCCATGCTGCGTCGAGCGTCTGCAATTCGTCTCTTTTCGACGTAATAGGTAACGGGTTTATTATGCCACTCATCCCGAATTTCCGCAAAGTCACCAACGGCCAAAGTCATTAAGTAAGTAGGATGAACTTGTTGTTGTGACCAATGGTAGCTGTTATGTTTTCCTTCTTCTACCATGTCAATTATTTCCCCGTTGGAGATAGCAACTAGGGGTTTAGGAACACAAACGCGAATTTCTGAAGTTGATAACTGTCCCGGGTAGTCGAAACAAGGAAACCAGTAGCGAGAGTCTTCGTCTTCTCCTTGAGTCCAGACTTGGGTGGGTTTGTCGGGGTAGTGTTTGTCTGGTTGAATAAAGTAAATTCCCCGCTGGGGTTTTTCAGCACAGTAATTAATCGCAATTATCAGACGAAGACCGATTTTTGTAGGTTGTGATAGGTGAATACAGAGCTTTTCCCCATCATATTCAAAATTTTGCTCAACTTCATCCACTTGTACCGATTTAATCTGGAGATTGACAGCATCCAAAGTTAACCTATCAATACCATTACGAATCGGTAATAAGCGAATACTACAAGTTCCGTAGCATCTTTGGTTGGGGATATCCAAACTCAGATCCAAAAAAATATGTTCTACCTGTCCGGGTCGGTCAGGGTTATAGTGTGGTTTTGCTCCTGGTAACTCAAACCGTTTATGTCCGGTTTTTTCGATATCAAAATGAAACTGCGACATTGATTATTACTAGCCTTATAGTCCTGAACCGTCTAGAGGAATGTGAGTTGTTGCTAAAGCAATAAGATATCATTTGCGGATTCAATTCTAACCATAGAGGAGTATTATTTAAAGCTAATTACAATTTATTGGTGAGCATAAACTCCAGATTTTATCGGTAAATACGGTTAATTTAACGGAAATTAGTCATAAAAAATGGTTAAAGCTTGAAAACCGATGAGTTAAAGTTTTTCTACCACTTGATTGTAAACTGTGTTTATGATCGGGGTGTGTTTAACTCTTTTATACTCAATATACCATATCTGCTGGCATTAAGTAAACTGAGAAAAATCTGAAAATATACTTGATTTCCATCTGTTCTGGATTGGAGGAATCTCCAGCCACCCATTAGTATTTCATATCATCTGTCACAAATTTCAATAAAATCAGGATAGTTCACCAATGTCTGACAAGAAATCATCGTTTTTAATTCCTGTAATTGGTACTGCTGTAATCTTAGCAGGGGGTATAGCAGCTTATATATATCTTAAGAGTAATACAGATAGCTCTAGCCCTTTAGGCAGTGCTAAATTAGTACCACAAACCGCATTAATGGCAACTTATATTGACACTAATCCTGAAGCCTGGAATAAGTTGCACCAATTCGGTACACCTGAAGCACAGAAATTACTGACAAAAAGGTTACAGGCTTTTAACCAACAAATATGGAATGATAGTAATATCTCCTACGAAGCAGATATCAAACCTTGGGTTGGTGGTGTGATGATTGCGGTACTACCACCAGATGAAAAAAAGACACCTCCTATTAACTTAGGCTCACCCCCTGCACCAAATATTTTATTAGTAGTAGGTATTAAGGACAAAATAGCTGCGCTGAAATTTGCTAATAAGTTAAAAGATCAAAAAAACATCACAGCTAAGGAATCAGACTATAAAGGTGAAAAAATTATCGAAACCAAAGGTCAAGGTCAACCAAAATATACAACCGTTTTGAATAATGACCACTTACTGTTAACAGTAAATAGACAAACTGTAGAAAAAGCCATTGATACCTATAAAGGTGAACCTTCCTTTGCAACTAAGGAAGGTGCATACGATATTCTCAGCCAAGGTGTGGATGTTAAAAATAGTCTGGCTCAAATTTATGTCCCTGATTATGCCAACATGATACAAAAATTAAATTCCCAGTCTAAACAATTACCTCCCCAATCTCTGGCACAAATTAAGCAGGTGAAATCATTGGTAGCAGGTATGGGAGTAGATGATGCAGGACTGAGATTAAAAGCAACTGTGAATTTAGATCCCCAACTGAATAAATTTGAATATCAAACTACTTCAGCAAAAATTGTGGGACAATTTCCTAGTGAAACCTTCGCTTTAGCTAGTGGACAAGGTATTAGTAAAAGTTGGCAAACTTTTGTGCAACAATCTCAAGATTATCCTGAATTAAATCAAGGAATCCAACAAGCTCGGACACAACTAAAAACTGCACAAATTGATTTAGATAAAGATATTTTTGGGTGGATGAATGGAGAATTTGGCTTAGGTGCTGTAAAATCTAATCAAGGTTTATTAGCTAATGTCGGTTTTGGAGGTGCATTAGTATTAGATACAAGCGATCGCAAAACTGCTGAAGCCACTCTCACTAAACTTGATAATCTTGCTAAACAACAATCTCTCAATATTGCCCAAAAAAATATCGGTGGTAAAAACATTACAGAATGGCAAATTCCCCTACAAGGCGCTCTTGTTTCCCATGGTTGGCTAGATAATGATACTGTATTTCTAGCTATTGGCGGACCAATTGCGGAAACTCTAGCAAATCGTCAAGGTACAGCACTTGATCAGACTGATACCTTTAAAACTGTTACGGGTTCTTTGCAAAAACCCAATGGTGGTTATTTCTATTTAGATATGGACAAAACCACCGCCATAATTGAGCATTTATCCGCCCAAAGTCAACCCCTAACTCCAGATGCTACTGCTATCTTAACTTCTATGCGTGGCGTTGGTGTGACTGTGAATAGCCCTAGTAAATCAAAGACTGAAATGGAGATGTTATTTTCTCTCAAACCTGCTAAAGAGAAATAATACTCATTTTATCTAATTCATACGCGTAATCATGAATTACAGAACTTATACAAAACAGTGGGGGTAATTCATGAATTACCCCCACCAAGAAATAGAGAATAGGAAACAGAGTTAAAAATCTTTTGGTGTATGTTGACAATTTTATTCCTGAAACAAGATGACTAAACCAAGCGCACTACGTTTAAATGCTCAACTTCCAGAAATATCTCCCCAAATTCATTATTTAGTGGCAATGTCCCAACCAGAAATCCATCTGTTTGAAGTCACATTACACATTGTTAATTATCCTTCAGAAATTCTTGATTTAAAAATGCCAGTGTGGACACCTGGATCATATTTGGTGCGGGAATATGAAAGAAATTTACAAGATTTTACCGCTTTTGCTAATACTGAAAATTTACCCTGGCGAAAAGTTAGTAAAAATCATTGGCAAGTAGAAAAAGGTGATATTTCTCAGGTAACTATATCTTATCGTATTTTCGCCAATGAACTATCAGTAAGAACAAATCATTTAGATGCCACTCACGGTTATTTTAATGGTGCAGCACTGTTTTTCAGACTCCCTAATTGGGAGAATTTACCCTTAAAAATAACTGTGATTCCCCCTCACCCCCAATGGCAAATAACCACTGCTTTACCAACTGTTTCAGAAACAAAAAATACTTTCTTAGCCGCAGATTTTGATACTTTAGTTGATAGTCCTTTTGAAATTGGTTGTCATCAATTATATAAGTTTGAGGTTTTGGATAAACCCCATGAGTTAGCAATTTGGGGAAAAGGTAATTTTCAACCACAAACAATGATTAATGATTTCCAAAAAATCATTGAAGTAGAAGCACAAATGTTTGGTGGTTTACCTTATGATAGATATGTGTTTTTACTGCATTTATTTCAGCAAGCTTTTGGTGGTTTAGAACATAAAAATTCTTGTTCTTTAATTTATCAAAGATTTGGATTTCAGACTCCAGATAAATATGAGCCGTTTTTACAATTAGTTGCCCATGAATTTTTTCATTTATGGAATGTGAAAAGAATTCGTCCCCAAGGTTTAGAAATATTCGATTATGATCAGGAAAACTATACACCATCTTTATGGTTTTGTGAGGGAACAACCAGTTATTATGATTTAATTATTCCTTTACGGGCAGGTATTTATAATACTCAGACATATTTAAACTATTTGAGTAAGGAAATTACCAGATATTTAATGACTCCCGGGCGCAAAGTACAACCTTTATCGGAGTCAAGTTTTGACGCTTGGATTAAACTTTATCGTCCAGATGCTAATAGTGGTAATTCCCAAATCTCCTATTATTTAAAAGGGGAAATGGTATCACTTTTGTTAGATTTATTAATTCGCGTTAATCATGAAAATAAACGTTCTTTAGATGATGTCATGCGGCAAATGTGGCAGCAATTTGGCAAGGCAGAAATTGGTTATACTCCTGAACAATTAGAGGAGGTAATTGAATCTGTAGCAGGTATGGATTTAGGAGATTTCTTTAAACGTTATCTTCATGGACTCGAAGATTTACCATTTAATCAATATTTGCCACATTTTGGTTTACAATTAGTAGAAGAAAAGAACGAAGAACCTTATTTAGGTGTGAGGATAAATAGCGAAAATGGTCGAGAAATAATTAAATTTGTGGAAGCAGATTCACCAGCACAAAAAGCAGGAATTGATCCGGGAGATGAATTATTAGCTATTGATGGAATTAAGGTAGGAAATCAGTTAAATGCACGATTGAAGGATTATCAAGCAAATGATTTGATCCAAGTTACTGTTTTCCATCAAGATGAATTGCGGACTTATTCTATCACCCTAGCAGCACCAATTCCTGGTAAATATCAACTTAAATCTGTGGAAAATCCCTCTTCTAGGGAAATGGAGAACTTTGTCGGTTGGTTAGGTGTACCGCTGTCAACTATTCAGTAATATCATAGATAAAAATGTCTGAATCAGGATATCCAGGATTTCAGAATGATCAGGATGAAAAAATATAGATAATTAAATCAAATCCCGGACATTCTCAAATCTTGTAAATCCCAATTCAGATCAATTAATTCTTGAGAAAAAATAATTTTTCGGTTACTGATTCCAACTTTTTAAAACACCTGGTTCTTGCTGAATTGGCAAAACATCTAAAATGTCGGTTTGGGAACAATATTTCAGGTCTTCTAAACATTCCAAACGCAATAATCGTTGACCATGACTAGCTTGATGTAGTAGTCCTAATAAGTCATTTTGCCATTGGGAATAAAGACCGATTGCACCAATCAATTCATCATTACCACTGATTTCCTCCAGGGAAGAATTAGTTTTTTGCCAAATACTATGAGCGATCGCACCAGCACATACTGTATCCTCTAGAGAATAACTACCCTCCCAACCAGAACCAACAATCCAAACTGTTTCCGGTTGCTTTTCCAAGAGAAACTTCACCACCGCTGCCCGATTAATCAAAGCCGCTGCAAGAACAATGGGGGCGTTCTCTATCCTTTGTAAAGCCCTTGTACCATTCGTGGTACTAATAAATAACCGTCGTCCCGCCACTAAATCTGCTGTACAATCCAAGGGTGAGTTACCTAAGTCAAAACCAGCCACTTTAGCACCACCCCGTTCTCCGGCTCTTAATCGTTTTTCTGGAGGCCATGCTTCACTCACCGTCATGAGTTTATTTAAATCGCTGAAGACCTGCACGGCTTCACCTCCAGCGGCTAAAACTGTGGCCATTGTGCTAGTTGCCCGCAGAACATCAACAGCGATCGCGCATTCTGGTACTGTATCAATGGGGGTCAATTCGGGGGTGTGATATACAAATATCTTCACGTGCTGGCTATACCTACTTTATAATACTGTTGTCATATTCTACCCATTTGATGCGACTAATTGGTAATACTAAATTCTACCTCTTCAGTAGTAAATAAATACTAATAAATCATCAAAAGCCTATTCAGTAAGCTTTTAAGCTTGGTATTGCATCTTATAATCGAAAATATAGAAAAATGGCAACAATGAAATCAGAGAAATAAGAGGAAATAAGAGGATGTTTTAACACTATGAGATATTCGGTTTCTGTTTCTAGCATTATTGAATTAGGGCGTTGCTGATTAAGAGTATGATTTTATTTCACGCAGAGGCGCTCCAGTCTCAGAGGGTAAGAGTTTCATTTTTTTGATTTTTCAATTTCATACCCCAATTCAGCAACGCCTGAATTAGTTGCGAAAATCAAAAATTCCCCTTCTCAAATTCTTACTCTTTGCGCCTCTGCGCCTTTGTGTGAGGTAAATTCATCCTTTTATTCACCAAGGCCTCAGTATTCTAATACTTTTTATCTGATCAAATCTGCTGTAATTATTAAAAGCGGGCGATGGGACTCGAACCCACGACGTTCACCATGGGAAGATGACATTCTACCACTGAATTACACCCGCATACAGTCTTCATGATACCATAATTTATCAGGAGATAGATCATAAATTTACATATTGTTACATATTGTTACATATTGATCAATTCTCCAGTTTATCCATTAGCCACTCCCTTGGATCATGAAAAATATAATTAATTTTGCGGTTACAGGTACTTCCATATCCTCTAAATTATTGTTAATTTAAAAGGATGTTAATTAATGCTCAACTTTTACTACAATTTCAACGCTGTCAGCGACGTTCTTTTTTAGACACTCACGGTGATTATCATCAGCGAGATATTCGCAATGAGTTGGTATTAAAGTTACAACAAGACAAAAACCTGAATCATCAGCGAATAGTCACAAAATTAAGTTACTATGAGCCTGATTATCCTTCAGGAAATTGGCAAGCGGGAGCAGCGGCTACCGTAGAATTAATGCAGCGAGGTGTAAGTTATATTCATCATGGTGTACTATTAACCACTTACAATGAAAAATACACCTTACTTAGTCGCCCGGATTTACTTGTCAAACAGCCGGGAAAGTCTCGGTTTGGAAACTGGAACTATGTGCCGGTAAATATTGAATTGGGTAAACGTCCTAAACAGGAATATCAAGTAGTGATTGCTTTTCATGCCCAAGTTTTAGCCACGGTTCAGGGTATAATTTTGGAGAAAGCAGGGTTGATATTGCGAAATAAAGACAAAACACATTTGGTGGATTTAGATAAATGGATACCACAAATGTTGGATATTCTCACTGAATATACTCAAGTAATTGATTCTGTAAATCCGCCGGAAGTTTTTATTTCCCGGCAAAAATGTAACCTTTGTCATTGGTACAATCACTGTTATGGAATCGCTCAAGCTCAACAACACCTTTCTTTATTACCAGGTGTAACACCTATTCGCTACACACAACTACAAAATCTGGATATTACCAGTTTAGAAGCACTTGCTTGTACCCAGCCCAGCACCTTAGAAAACCTGACAGGGTTTGATAGTAATATAGCTGGTAAATTAGTTATTCAAGCCCAATCTGTGTTAACTAAACAACCTTTAACCCTTCCTGATCCTTGTTCTCCAGAATATCTGACTTTTGTAGCCCCCATTGAACTTTATTTTGATATTGAAGCCCAGCCAGATTTAAATTTAAATTATCTTTTAGGTGTTTTAGTTGTGGATAGAATTGCCAACACTGAACGATTTTACTCCTTTTTAGCCGAAACACCAGATCAAGAACAATTAATTTGGCAGCAATTTTTAGCTTTAGTCAGTCAATATCCGCAAGCACCAATTTATCATTTTTGTGCTTATGAAGTGGATACAGTTCAACGCCTTGGGAAACTTTACCATACACCCTATAGCGAAATCCGTCCCGTCCTCAATCGGTTTATTGACATATATGAACAATTAACTCAAAGCTTAGTTTTGCCAATAGATAGTTACGCGTTAAAAACTATCGCTCGTTGGTTAGGTTTTGAATGGCGTGAACAGGAAGCTAATGGAGCTAAATGTATTTATTGGTATGATCAGTGGTTAGAAACAGGCGATCGCACGTTATTATCAATAATTCAAGAGTACAATGAAGATGACTGTCGCGCCACCCGTACCGTCAAAGATTGGCTAGTTAGTTTTTTTTCCAGGTGATTGTGGTAATGTGGTAATAAACCTATAAAAAATTTTACTTCTATTATTTTATGTTTATGATACGTCTCCCCAAGCCCCAGAAACTGTTCCTCGTGATCATTCTTATCGGTTCTTTCTTTAGTCATTTCCCCTCTCCCTCTTTAATCGTCAGTAGTGTAGAATTTATTGGAGAAGCCACCCTACCCACAGGCTTATCTTTCCAAAAAACTGAAATTGGTGGTTTATCGGGAATTACTTATGATGCTAAAAATAATTTATATTACGTAATTTCCGATGATACAGGAAGAAAAGCACCTCCTCGTTTTTATACATTTAAAATTGACCTTAGCGAAGGTAAATTAACTGATAATGGCGTTACTCCCGTAAATGTAACAAAATTATTAAATAAAAATAACCAACCATTCTTACCAGACACTAGTGATACGGAAGGAATTGCATTCACTAGCAAAAATACTATATTTGTCGCTTCTGAAGGAAATATATACAATCAAGTAAATCCCTTTATTGATGAATTTTCCCTGGCGTCTGGACAAACAATTAGTACCCTACCCATACCAGATAAATTTTTACCAGATCCACAAAAGAAAAAAGGTATCCGCAGTAACTTAGGTTTTGAGAGTCTCACCATAACACCTGATGAAAAATTTCTGTTTACAGCGACTGAAAACGCTTTAATTCAAGATGGTAAGGAAGCTAAAAGCGGTATTGGTACTTCTTGTCGGATTTTAGAATATAACCTCTTAACCAAGCAGCCAGAACGGGAATTTCTCTACCAGACGCAACCCGTCAAACCTTTCTTTAATCCCACTCGTAAATTTGCTAGTGGTTTATCAGATTTATTAGCACTTGATAATCAAGGACATTTTATCAGTATAGAAAGAAGTTTTACAGGTTTCGGATTTACAGTTTTCTTATTTCAGATTTCCTTAAACAAGGCTACGGATATTCGTAATTTCGAGAGCATTGCAAAAGTTGACACCTCTGAAATTAAACCAGTAGAGAAAGAACTATTATTAGATTTACGGAGATTAGATGTATCATTAGATAATATTGAAGGGTTAACCCTGGGAGCAAAATTACCCAACGGAGAACAATCACTAATTCTGATCAGCGATAATAACTTCAGAGGGTTACAGCAGACTCAAATTCTAGCCTTTAAACTCAAACCCGAACCACCACTGACTAGATTATTACGACGGTTGAGAATACTTAACCCATAACAGGGAACAATGTTAGAATAGAGGGTAATCATTGTTTATCTTGATAAATTATGCGGATCTTATTCAATCAAAAATTCAAAATTACAGCATTTATTACCACTTTATTGGTAGTTGGTTTCATGAATAAACAGCCAATTCAAAAACAACAGACTACAGAAAATTTATCATTGTCCCCAATAGTAGATTCTCCAATTGTAGGATTATCTAATAATTTATTGACTCAAAAACCATCTAATAAATCTATATTGTATTCAGTTATCAATGAATGGCAAAAATATCAATATAGTATAAATTCTAATCAGGTATTAACGACGGTAAAATTACCAAATAATCAAATAAATTTTCATCAGGGTGATTTATTATCCGTACTCACAAATACCAGAGAATATTTTGAGAAATATAGTTCAGAAGATCCAGATATTCAAAGAACGGGAATATTAATAACTCAAGGAGTTACCGTTAAAGATATTCTGAAAACATTAGATTTCATGATCACAGTTTTAGAAGAAGATATTGCTAACAATCACACAACTAGGTTACAAGATCCAAATTTTATTAACGCCAATTTTCGCGTGATTAAATGGTCAGCGCATAACCCAGAAAATCCTCAACAGAAACAATTAAGAATTACAAAATATGCGGCTTTTATCCATCCTGGTTCTCGAGAAAAAACCTCTGAATATAATACACCAATTTATGCTCTTAAAGAAGAATTAAGCCAGGATAAATTTTACACTAATTATACAAAACAAGATGTTTTGTCAGGTATTTATGAACCAGGAGGTAAAGAATTTGGTAAAGTTAAACCTATTGCTTATTTAACCAGAAATGGTTTAGAAGCAGCACTAATGCAGGGAACAGTATTAGTTAATTTTACTGATGGAACTAAAGAATTTTTAAATGTAGATAAAAATAACGGAATGTCTTATATTCGGGGAGTAAAAGCAACTTCACAAAAGCGGTACTGGTATTTTAAAGAAGTTGATGCAATTAAAGGCTATGGATATAAAATAGAAGCCAAAATATCCATTAAACCAGGAGTAACATTTGCTGGAGATGTTCTGAATATTGGTTTAGGGAGAATAATTGTGATTGAAGATAATCAGAGTGGGAAAAAACGGTTAAAAATGGGCGTAATTGCGGATACAGGTGGAGCATTTTTACCAAACCTTTATCAACTTGATTTTTTAGCGGGAACTTTTGCGAGTGAAAAAGATTTTCAGCAGTACATTCATAAATTACCTGAATATACAAATGCTTATATTTTAGTAAAGAAGTGAAAAAGTGATATAGATCCCTGACTTTTCATAGAAATCGGGGATTTGAGTATTTAATGAAGCTAAACATCAGAGTTTTCGTGATTAGGCCAAAAACATAGTTAAATAAGGAAAGAAGAGGTAAAGGAAAAAGTATATTCTGTCCCCAGCCTCAATTCCTAGAAATTTCAGGAAATTAACCCTTGATTTTGAGTTTTTGGGATAGAAAACAAGGAACTACTAACAAGTGAATTTTAAAATGCTGGCTCTTTTCAGAAATTTCCGAGATGAATTTGCTTCTGGTGTATCAAAAGCGATCGCTAATTGGTGGTCAGAGTTCACGCTTCAGACCAAACTTCTGGCCGTCGCTACCTTGACGGTTTCCCTGGTCATGAGTGGTTTGACTTTCTGGGCTGTGAACACAATTCAACAAGATGCACGTTTTAATGATACCCGCTTTGGCCGTGATTTAGGGTTATTGTTAGCAGCTAATGTAGCTCCCCTAATTGCTGATCATAATTTGACTGAGGTAGCCCAATTTTCCGAACGCTTTTATAGCAGCACCACTAGCGTCCGCTATCTGCTTTACGCTGACGAAATTGGGAAAATTTTCTTTGGTATTCCTTTTTGGGAGCCAGAAGTGGAAGATTCCCTGAGTATTAAGCGCCGGATACAATTACCAGAAGATTATCCCGGTGATGAATATCAGCCTCTGGTTAGACAACATAATACTCCTGACGGGATAGTTACAGATGTATTTGTTCCCTTGATAGTCAATAAAAAATACTTAGGTCTGTTAGCGGTGGGTATTAATCCCAACCAAACCGCAGTCATATCCACTAATTTCACCCGTGATGTTACCCTGGCGGTTTTTATCACCATTTGGGTGATGGTAATTTTAGCGGGGGTAATTAATGCTTTAACTATTACTAAACCTATCAAAGAATTACTCGTAGGTGTCAAACAAATTGCTGCTGGTAATTTTAAACAACGCATAAATATACCATTAGGAGGTGAATTAGGTGAACTAATTCTTAGTTTTAATGAAATGGCCGAGCGTTTAGAAAGCTATGAAGAACAAAATATTGAAGAATTAACCGCAGAAAAAGCTAAGTTAGAAACCTTAGTTTCTACCATTGCTGATGGTGCAGTTTTGATTGATAATAATATGCAGGTAATATTAGTCAATCCCACGGCCAGACGTATTTTTAGTTGGGAAAATGTCAATGTTGTTGGTAATAATATTTTACGCCATCTACCCCAAAGTGTGCAAATGGAAATATCCCGGACTTTATATGAAATGGCTGCGGGTGAATGTGAAAGTGCTGAATTTCGTATCCCACTTAAACAACCAACTCAACGCACAGTTCGCATTCTTTTAACAACTGTTTTAAACCTACAACGGGAAAGTATTAAAGGTATCGCTATTACTGTCCAGGATATTACTCGTGAAGTAGAATTAAATGAAGCCAAAAGCCAATTTATTAGCAATATTTCCCACGAATTACGAACACCATTATTTAATATCAAAACCTATATTGAAACCTTACATGATTATGGCGAAGATTTGGGAATTGAAGAACGACAGGAATTTTTACAAACAGTTAATAATGAAACTGACAGACTTACCCGTTTGGTTAATGACGTTTTGGATTTATCAAAACTTGAATCTGGACGGACTTATAATTTTGATAAAGTAGATTTACCACAAGCACTAGAACAAACATTACGTACCTATCAACTTAATGCTAAAGATAAAGGTGTGGAATTATTCCAGGAATTAACTCCTAATTTACCTTTAGTTCTAGGAAATTACGATTTATTATTGCAAGTTTTTGGTAATTTAATTGGTAATGCTCTCAAATTTACTCCCGCAGGTGGTAAGGTAGTTATCAGAGCTTATCAACTAGATGATAATTCTAATTCTCATCATCAACCTGGTAAAGTGAGAATTGAAATCAGTGATACGGGAATTGGGATAGCCCCAGAAGATCAACAAGCGATTTTTGACCGCTTCTTTCGCGTGGAAAATAGGGTTCATACCCTGGAAGGAACAGGTTTAGGTTTATCAATTGTCAGAAATATTATTGACAGACATCACAGTCAGGTTAATTTAGTCAGCGAGGTTGGTATTGGTACTACTTTTTGGTTTGATTTAGAATTATTTGAGGAAGAAGTTTTATCAACTCTAGAAATCACTCCAGAAAACTTAGAAGTGAAGACAGTTTGATATTTAACGTTGCTGATACTCACAGTCATCAAGATTTTAAGCTGGAACGACTCTGTGTCAGATAAATCCAGATCAATTCATATTTATGGAAGAAGTTGGGTATCTATGTTTTTTTGTCACTTCCAGGTTTATACTTGAATAATAACGATATAATTGGAGTTCATAATCTCATGGCTAAAAAAAATATCTCTAATTTAACACAGGAAGAAGGCAAGAAATTTATACCCCTTCAAGGTGAACCAATAATTGAAATTATTGCTGAACCAGTATTAGAACCACAAATACAAACTCCTGAGACTCCCATTACCAGAATTAATACTCAGTCGGAACTAGAAGCAATTATAAAAGAATTGCAAAAAACCGTGGATACATTAAAACAAAAAGAATCTACTCTCATTCAGAAAATTAATGCTTTACAAATGGTAATTTCTGAAAAGAAAGCATTAACAGAACGCTTAACAGAAGAACTTTATGAAACGAAACAAACAGCATTACAATTAGCAGATTCTAATTCTCAGTTGTTAGAAGAAATCAAAGTTTTTAAACAACCTAGTCAACAAACTAGTCAAATTTCTAAATCCATTCAATACAAAAAATCCCATAGATCCATAGAAAGACTTCAAGAAAAACCAAATCAAGATAGTGAAGATTTTTCTAAAAATACTTGGTTATATGATTAAAATTAGGAATCACATCCCGGACTTCTTGAAGAAATCTGGGATCTTGTTAATCAGATTATTTCCGAAATTCTAACATAAGTTGACTGACAATTTCTGGTTGTTCTAAATGGGGAATATGCCCACAATTTTTAATCCAAATTAGCTGACTTTGAGGAATGGCTTTAGCGAATTTATTAGCGTCCCCAGTTCCTAAAATTTTATCACTATCACCCCATAAAATTAAGGTTGGTTGTGCAATTTTGGCCAGTTGTGGAAATTTAAAAGCACCATAACCGCCACTTTTCGTAAAAGCAATTAAAGCCTGAGTCCAATTCGGCATTTGTAAATGTAAGGCTCCGCAACATAAAGTATCCGCAGAGATTAGACTAGGATTTTTATAAGCAGTTCTACAAATGCGATCGCGTACCTTCGGATTTCGTAAAAATTCCGTAGCCCAATAATCCAAAGGAGGAAATATATACTTACTTAATGGGGAATTAGCTTTCAACCCCGCGCTATCAATTAACACCAGTTTTTTTACTGCTTCTGGATAAGTAAGGGTAAAATCTATAGCGGTCGCACCACCCATAGACGCACCCACCAAAATCACAGGCTGATTAATTAAGGTTTGCCAGAAAGAGAAAAGATGAGTTTTAATTGATTCAGGACTATAAGTAATTCCCGGTAATCTATCCGTAAAGCCAAACCCTAATAAATCCACCGCCCAAACTTCATTATTTTCAGCTAGTAAAGGCAAAATTTGCCGATATTCAAGGACAGAACTATCAAAACCATGAATTAATAAAATCGGTGTACCACCCTGACCTTGATGGACATAAGTAGTATCAGTAGTTGCATTTATACAGGGAATAGCGATCGCCTGACGTTGGATATTTTGGGCCAAAGCGATAGATGTGGTTTGTGTGAGTTGCCCAACTGCGGGGGGGAGAAAACTTGGAAACATAAAACCCAGTTTACATCAGCGCGTACCACTTGCAACAATACCCAGTAATTAATTAAAAAAGAAAATTTCCACAAAAATAAAAATCGGTACACAATCCTCGTAAAATAAGAATCAATTATCCCTAACGTAGGAGATTCAGCCCATGCCAATGGCAGTTGGCGTAATTGAAACATTAGGTTTTCCCTCGGTTTTAGCATCAGCAGATGCCATGGTCAAAGCAGCGGGTGTCACCATTGTGTACTATGGTATCGCCGAAGGTGGTCGCTTGATAGTTGCCGTCAGGGGACACGTTGCCGAAGTCCAAACAGCCGTGGCCGCAGGTATTACTGCGGGTGAAGAAATCTATGGTGGTCAGGTTATTACCCACTACATTATTCCCAACCCTCCGGAAAACGTAGAAACGGTCTTACCCATTCACTTCACATCGAAATCCGAACCTTTCCGTATTTTCTAAGTAAGTGCGCTATCAAAAATTGAAGTATTCCTTCATACAAATAATTTGTAGCCCTCCATAACTTTATATTCAAAACAGGAGATGAAAAATGTCATTACAGGCTGTCGGATCATTAGAAACTAAGGGTTTTCCCGCTGTACTCGCAGCAGCAGACGCAATGGTGAAAGCAGGACGAGTTACCCTAGTTGGTTATATCAGAGTTGGTAGCGCCCGGTTTACAGTTAACATTCGTGGTGACGTTTCCGAAGTGAAAGCCGCTATGGCTGCCGGTGTAGATGCTGTAGAAAAAGTTTATGGTGGTACTTTAGAATCTTGGGTAATTATTCCCCGTCCCCATGAAAACGTAGAGGCTGTATTGCCAATCGCTTATACAGCAGAAGTACAACAGTATAGAGATTCCGTAGAAAATCCCATCATTGCTGCCTCTAACAGGGGTTAATTTAATACTTTATCAATGGGTAAGGGGTAAGAGGATGAATGCAGTAGTCTAAATTAATACTGAAATCGGCCATAGTCAATCACGGCTACACAGATAAAACCTGCTTATGCAGGTTAGAAATCCTTGGTTTTTCATTAGTCCACCCAAGTGAAATTGGCTTGTGTAGTAGCGAATTATATTCGCTTTTAAAACATCCTCTCATAAACATCTAACGGTAAAGATTGTAGAGCCGAGAATCCCTAACAGAAGAACCTCTCTACATCCTTTACCGGCAATGTCTATTAAATCATCTATTCTTATCTGCGTTTATCTGCGGTCAATCACTCTAGAAATCTTATACATAATAAATTAGGAGTTATTAATTGCCACTAAATCGCCAAATCTAATTTCGAGGAGAGCAATATTGCTATGACACAAAATGGGGTAGATATAGCTGAATATTGGCAACAACGACTGGCTACAGACTGTCCAGAACAAAGTCAGGCTAATAGAGAAAGTATTATTTCCTGGCTGTTGGAAATAGATTTAAACCGGTTTAATTTACTTAACCCCAAAGAATTAGAAATTGCTAAACAAGCAATAGAATATCGGTGGCGAATTTTGCACAAACGCTATTTAGGAATGAGCAGAGAAAAGGCTTATTGTCAACTTATTAGTCGTTTGGGTAGCGTAGTTACGATTAGAAATAAAATTCAGTCTTGGATATCTCTAAGCAGAGATCGTCAACGTAGTGTTGTTGATGTACTTCAAGAAGTGCTTCAGGAATTATTACAAAGTGATTCCTATATTCAACAACAAATGAGCCAAATTAGCGCATTAACAACAGATAAAAGATTGCGAGATATGTTGTTATTTGCTAGTATTGAAGAATATTGTTTACGTCCAGTTCGGAATCAACCAATATTAATGTACAGGTTTGTTAATTACCTAAGAAGAATCCAGAGAGGGGGTTTAACACAAGTACCTACCAGTGAATTAGTGAGACTTGTTTCCGAGGAGATTATAGCAGAAAATAACGATAATCCTGTTAGCTTAATTGATAATCAAGCGATCGCACAATATCAAGAAATCCAATATCTAGAAGAACAACAAGCTAACCGTCAACTCGTACAAGAAGAATTTGCAGAATATTTATTAGCAAATATTGGACAACTAGCAGTTGATTGGTTGCAGTTATATCTGCAAGGTAAATCTCAAGAACAAATTGCCAAACAACTTAATAAACCTATTAAAGAAGTATATCGTCTGCGAGAAAAAATTAGTTATCATGCTGTGCGAATTTTTGCGATTAAAGGTCAACCAGAATTAGTAGATAACTGGCTTTCCACATCCTTAAAAGAAGATAACTTAGGGTTAACTGCAACAGAATGGCAACAACTTGAAGAACAATTAACCCCTTTAGCCCAGCAAGTTCTCAACCTGTGTAAAGCTGGTAATTCCATAGAAGAAATAGCCCAAAAACTACAACGTAAAACCCATCAAGTTCTAAGTGAATGGACTAAAATCTATCTTGCAGCCCAAAAGCTGAGAAGTAATAATCATCCTTAAAAATCAAGAATTTCTGGTGTAACCTTATTTCCTTATTTCTTTATTTCCTTACTGTTCATGCCTTTGCGTCTTTGCGTGAGACAAATTCATACCTTCATTCACCAACACGTAAATTAAAGGTTTATTAAATTACAACCACTTTGATAATATTTCAAGATAATATTTCAAGATAATATTTCAAGATAATATTTCAAGATAATATTTCAAGATAATATAGGAATCCGGTTTGATTCTGTGAATTTACTTGTGTGGTCAGGGAACAGGGAACTCTTAACAGGGAACTCTTAACAGGGAACTCTTAACAGGGAACAGGGAACTCTTAACAGGGAACAGAAAAGACAGAATTGATACCTACTGAGTCTTGTATGGCTACGCCACGCAAGCTATCAAAAATCAAATATTATTCCTATATTTCAAGTAAGTATTGAATTTCATCAAATCCTTAGGCTTTAATGTATGTAAAGGCTACTTACCAAAATTGATTTATGACAACTACCATCAACAATGCCCCTGATTTAGCTTCTCGCTTCATTAATGGCATTTTAGCGATTAAACCCCTAGCAAACCTGGCCAAACACCAAGCCCGACAAATGATGATTAAACGGGCAGAAAAAATAGGTGTACCCTGGACAGAGGAAGTAGAAAAACTGCAACAGCGTGACTGGGTAAAAGACTTATCAAAAGTTGAAAATCCCCAAATTCAAATTAATTACCCAGAATACTATTTGCGGCCATTTCATGCCTACGAACACGGAAATTTAAGTTGGCCAGCAGCTTTTGAATTAGAAGTGGCTGCTCGCACCGTTCATGCTAGTATCTGGACTGAAGCCGGTTCTCAAGGTGACACTAAACTGCGTCAAAGTTACCACAATATTCTCAAAGAAAAAATTTATCCCCAACCACAAAATATATTAGACTTAGGATGTGCGGTGGGATTAAGTACCTTTGCCTTACAATCAGCTTATCCCCAAGCCAAAATTACCGGTTTAGACTTATCTCCTTACTTCTTAGCTGTAGCTAATTATCGTAGTCAAGAACGTCAAACTCAAATTAACTGGGTTCACGCTCAAGCAGAATCTACAGGATTTACAGATGCTACCTTTGATTTAGTTTCTATTTGTCTGATGTGTCATGAATTACCACAATCAGCAAACTACAGGATTTTTACTGAAGCTAGACGTATCTTACGTCCAGGTGGCCACTTAGCAATTATGGACATGAACCCCAAAGCAGAAAATTACAAAAAAATGCCACCTTATATTTTGACACTGCTCAAAAGCACCGAACCTTATTTAGACGAATATTTTAGTTTGGACATTGAACAGGCTTTAATTAAGTCCGGCTTTAACGCTCCTACTATTACTAGCAATAGTCCCCGTCATCGTACTGTAATTGCTCAGGTGAGTGGATAATTTATTACTAGTGCTATGGGCAGTGATTCCCCCCTTGCTGTTTTTGTGGTTTTACTACCGCAGAACCCCTGCTGCCCCACCTGTGTTAAATTTACTCATATTGTTCATTATTGGCGCTATATCTGGTTTTGTGGCTCTTGGGCTGGAATTTGCTCTGGAAAACACTGCTGACTGGCTTTTAAACTGGCAACAGATACAGCGTCATTTTTTTGGTGTAATTTTTCGGCAAATATTAGCAATAGCACCAATTGAGGAAAGTTGTAAATTAGTAGCAGTTATTCTGCCCATTTGCTATTTACAACGTCAGTATTATTTGCGATGTACTACCGTATTTTTGTTTACCATAGCAGTAGCGTTAGGGTTTGCAGCAGAAGAAACCTGGATTTATCTATTTAATGGTACATCCTCAATTTTAGAAAGGACTATTGGTACACCAGTTCATGTGATGTTTTCCGCTCCTTGGGGTTACGCTTTGGCGGTATATTTTGGTACTAAACCAAGGTGCGATCAAGATCGGAATTTGATTTTTACCGCTTGGTTAAATTCTGTCTTTTTTCATGCTTTAGTTAATATTTTATCTATTGCTGGCAGGTTTCCACAGCCCTTATACTTACTTACTTATGGTTTATTTCCCTTGCTGTTATGGATGTTTTTGCGGTGGGAAAAATTACTGAGAAAATTACAGGGTAAAAGTCCTTTAGTGTTAATTTCTGGACATAGATCCTCAGTGCGTAATTGGCAAAAGGGTTTAGTATTATTAATGTTTTTATTGGTTGGAAATTCTATATTTAGATTTTTGATTTTGTATAGAAAAATTAGCCCTTTGCGGTGGGAACTTTGGTTTGAACCGGCAATTTTTTGGTTTATAATTAGGGATATTACGCTCAATCTCTGTTTAGGAGTTTTAGCTTGGTTAATTTATCGGTATTTACGGAATTTAGTGCGTCCTGGGTACTTTTTAAATCATCAATACTTTATACGTAAGTCCTGAATAAATTTATTATAACCATTTCTCACTGGGGGGAAATGTAGAAGGTTTGTTTCTGAGTTTGGACTAAAAACTTGTTTAATAGTTTAGCCTTTCCTACAGTATTACCACGTAAAAATTCTAATCTAGCATGAGAATTAAAAATTTCTGAAGTTGCTAAACCACCGACACAAGGAGAGGAAAGCAAAAAACAGCTTTTTGGAAATGGTTTTACTTTTAAATATATTATTCAATCACAGATTTTATAATTAATTTCAAAAAGTTTAAAACCATGATCTTCTTCTAAAAATTTTTTCGCAAGTGCTATATAATAGAAATACTTTTTGGGAGGTTATACCTCCCATGATATTTGATATTAAATAAGCGGTTTTTTATTTGTAGATGCACTTTTTACCTTTCTTATTACAGCAATTTTAATGTACTTGTACCACACTTTTGTTTTTATATTCCTTTCTTCCTTTGCGTAAGATTTTCAAACTTGGTTCATTTACTTAAAAATCGCTGCAATATTTAAGTTGACATTAAAAATTCCCCCCAATATTAAGAATTAAAAATTGCTTGAGCTGCTGTACAATCAAGTTGAATTTGATCTTTCAGCGCTTCCAAAGAGGGAAATTTCTGTTCAGGACGCAAAAATTTTACTAGTTGTATCTCTAAAATTTTTCCGTATAAATCACCAGACCAATTTAAAAAATGTACTTCTACACGAGTATCTATACCATTAACTGTGGGACGGTTCCCGATATTCATTACCCCTAATTGCGGAATAGAGTCTGTATCTGGAGTTTCGTTATGAATCATCACCTCCACAGCATAAACACCATGACGAGGTAAAAATTTATCCTTTGGTAGTTGGATATTCGCCGTAGGAAAGCCGATAGTTCTACCTAATTTCTGACCTGTTACTACTTCACCCGTAAGAGTATAAGGTCTTCCCAGTAGACGATTTGCTTTAGGAATATCACCTACTTCTAAACTTTCCCTAATTAAGGATGTACTGATACGAGTATCATCTGTTGTGGACAAGCTGTCTGTATCATTTTTTATAGGAACTATGGTCACGGGTATATTGTATTTAGCTGCGAGTATTTGCAAATCCTGGGCTGTACCCATACGCTTTTTGCCAAAACAGAAATCTTGGCCAACGCTAATTTGTTGACATTGGAGTTGTTGAACCAGAATTTTATCCACAAATTCCTCCGGGGAAAGAGCGGACAATTCTCTATCAAAAGGTAATAATACCAATTGTTCTACCCCAAGCGATCGCAATTGTTGCACTTTTTCATCCAGTGGTGTTAATAAATCACGGGGTTGTCCTGTAAAAAACTCATGGGGGTGGGGATCAAAAGTAACAACGGTTGAGTAAGGGCGCGGATTTTTTCGGTCTGGGTCGGTTGAATTTTCCCCACTTTTACCCCATACTGACTGCAATACTGGCTGAATTACTCTTTGATGACCAAGATGAACACCATCAAATTTACCAAGAGCAACAGCGGTTGGTGTCAGCAGCCTTTCTGTTGAAGAAGCAACCCATACAGAACACCCATTTTGAGACAAATTTAACACTTAGATTTTGGGAATTTTAGGTTTATTGTCGCTGTTAGCGTTGAGTCTCTCACGCTATTAGATATCTAATCACTAATCTAATCTAAAATCGAGAAATTCGCTGATTAAATTGGTTTTTGACTGGGTATACCAACCCCACGGGGAAAACTAATTGGTGTGTTGGTGACTTTTCGCAAATAAAGGCAATGACGCATACTATTACTCCAAGGAGTAGAAAATTCTTCAATTAATTCAACTGCTCCACCTAATTGTTCAACAGCAGTTTCTAAACTTTCATTTTCTGCTTCGCTCCAACTACCCCGATAAATTATCGCCAAACCGCCTTTTCTGACTAATGGTAAACTATATTCAGCACAAACAGAAACATTTCCCACAGCCCGAATCACAGCGACATCATAATTTTGTCTGTGTTCATACTGTTGACCAATTTCTTCCGCTCTCCCAAGTAAAGTTTTAGCATTATTGAGAGCAAGTGCTGATAAAACTGTCTCAATAAAAGCAATTTTCTTACCCGTAGAATCTAAAAGTGTAACTTGAGAATTGGGAAAAATTAGAGCAATTGGTAAACCAGGAAAACCTGCACCTGTACCAATATCAATTATCCGTTTTCCCCTGTCAATACCGGGAATAAATATTTGTTTTGGTGCAATTCCTCGCAAGGAATCCCAAAGATGTTTCTCCCAAAATTCTTCAGGTTCAGTAATGCGAGTTAAGTTAATTTGGCGATTTCCCGCAATGATTAATTGATAAAGTTGTTGAAATTGGTTTTCTTGTAGATTTGTCGGTTGCCAATTTAGGGTCTTTTCCCATATTTCCGCCATTTTCGGTAAATTAGCGATAGATAAAGGTTCTATATCCATTATTGAAAATCACTTTTTCCCATTAATTTTAGCCAATTTTTACTTGAACATTGATATCAAATTCATCTGCGTTTATCTGCGGTTAAATTCCCTATTTCTTGACAAAATATGAATTAAATGAACCACGAAGACGCAAAGAAGGAAGAACAACGAAGAAGAAAGTTAATATTAATCTGGTAAATTAGTCACTACTCCTTGTGTTTTATTTCCCAAAGTTGTCGGCTCAACTGATTTTAAAATACCATGATCTAATGTCCAACAATAATCAGCTATTGGTAACATATCACTGGCATCATGTGTTACAATTAACAATGTCCAATCTTTTTTTAGTTTGGCCAATAAGTTCACCAGTTGACGACGCATAGACCAGTCTAAACCGGCTGTGGGTTCATCTAATAGCAATAAGTTCGGCTGACGAATTAATTGGACTGCTAAAGCTAACCGTCTTTGTTGTCCACCGCTTAAATTAGTAGGAGATACAGATAAAGATAAATTATTTAATCCAACTTCTGTTAATGCTTGTTTAACCTGTTCTAATCCTAGTTCAGGATGTCCTAAGCGCAACTCTTCTAAAATTGTCCCCCCGCAAAAGTGTCGTTCTGGAAATTGAAATACTAAACCTGCTAATTGTTGCAGTTGTTCAGCTATGAGTCCCTGCTCTCGCCAAAAAACCCCACCAGTGCTAGGATCAGCTAGTCCAGATAGAATTTCTAATAAGGTGCTTTTCCCTGAACCGCTAGGTCCAATTATTAAACCCAGTTTCTGGGGTGGTAATTCTAAGTTAATGGCTTGGAGAATTGCTTTGGGGCAAGCCGTGGGGTGATAAGTTAGATTTCTAAGATAGAGCATCTGTTAAGATTACCAAGTTAGGGTAAATTTTGGTGGCAATAGACGTAATTTATAATTCACTGTTTTGCATTTTAGGTAATAGATAAAACAATTTCAACCGTAATTATTCCCGTGATGACGATGTTAAAACATTTCTTAATTCCTCAATTCATCATATCTTGGCGATTTCCTATATTTTTAAAAGTGACTGTTACTACTTCAATTCTTTTAAATCTATTTGTAAATCCCTCCTTTGCTGCTGATCCATTTCGGACTCAAGAAACTCGTAAAATTGGTGATAATACGGAATTTGTTTTTAAAGCGATTTTCCAAGAGGGAAATTACCCAAAAGCTAAAAAATCCTTACAAGCAGCTATTTCTAGCGAACCCAATGAACCCTTAATTTATGTGATTCAGGCTGGTTTAGCTTATAGAGATCAAGATTGGGCCAGTTTAGAAAACTACAGTCAAAAAACTCTGGAAACTGCACAAAATCTTATTTCTAGTGATCCATTACGTGGTAATTTATACATTGCTGCCAGTCATTTTTTAGAGGGGGCGCTAATTCTCGGTCGAGAAGGGACTATCAATGGTGCTGGACCTGCTTTTAGTCGCTTACGAAAAGTATATACATATTTTGACAGAGCGGAAGAAATTTCTGCCAATGATCCAGAGTTAAACTTAATTCGCGGCTATATGGATTTAATGTTAGCTGTAAATTTGCCTTTTACCAGTCCAGATGATGCAATTGAACGGTTGCAAAAAAATGCGGCACCTGGTTATTTAGTAGATAGGGGTATTGCTTTAGCTTATCGAGATTTGAAACAATATTCTCAGGCTTTAGATTATGTCAACCGCGCTTTAAAAACAACTGCTGACAACCCAGAAATTTACTATCTAAAAGCTCAAATTCTTCAGGAAAAAGGAAAAAGGGAAAAAAGTCAGGATTTGATTAAGGAAGGAATAGTTTATTTTGACAAAGCATTAGCCAAAAAATCTCAACTTCCTGTTAATTTAGTCGAACAAATTGAATATGAACGCAGTCAAGCTGTTAGTAGTTATTAGTTATTAGTTATTGGCAAGAATTTCTTACCCATTACCCATTACCCATTACCCATTACCCATTACCCATTACCCATTACAAAAATGCAAATTCAATTCCGCGAGTTTAATCCTTTTGATGTCTGGATTTGGTTGAAGTTTAGCACCATTCCCTCTCTGCAAGAAAAAAAATATGTAGAAGAAGTATTTAATTCCTGGTTTTATTTAGGTAAATTGGGGGGATTTAATGCGGAAAATCTGCAAATACAAGATACAGGAATTGATATCAGCTATATGAATTATGATGCAAAAGGCTATGATAAAAGCTTACTGGCTTTGATGCACAATATGGGTGAATTTGAATATGAAGGAGAATGGATGCGTTGTTGGTTTGATTTGGGAACAAGTGATGCGATCGCTTTAGACATTCTGATCAACGCATTAACACAACTAACTCAAGAATATGTCGCTATCGAAGAACTATACCTTGGTGGTGAAAATTCAGATTGGCCTATAGAAAATAGTGAAAGTCACCCCGATTCAATCTACGATCATTATAATTAATTACTATCATGAATAAAGAAGGTCAAATTCGAGTAATTGTTTTAGCACTAATTCGAGATGGTAATAGAATCTTTGTTTCTGAAGGATATGATCCTACAAAACAATCAATCTTTTATCGCGCTTTAGGTGGTGGTGTAGAATTTGGTGAAACTAGCCGCATAGCTTTAATTAGAGAGTTTCAAGAAGAAATTCAAGCCGAATTAACCAATATTCGCTATCTAAGTTGTATCGAAAACCTATTTACTTTTAACGGTAAACAAGGACATGAAATCATTCAACTCTATGAATGCGATTTTGCAGATTCCAAATTTTACCAAATCGAAAGTTTAACTTTTTCAGAAACACCAGAACGTCAACATCGCGCATTATGGATAGATATTTCCCGGTTTAAATCTGGTGAATTGAGATTAGTTCCTGACGTATTTTTTGATTTTTTATAAACAGTTTTCTAAACCCACGCAGGTGGGTTTTGTCTCTGTAGACCCGGTTTCTAAACGCCTAATTTAGTCTAAATAATCAATTGAGTTGAGAAGTCGGGGATATTATTGCTATTTTAAAAATAAAGGTAAATAGGAGAAAGTTAATTATGACCTTACAATTAGCAAAACCACAGGTTAAAAATTTTCGCTTTAATATTTCTCAATACCATCAAATGAGTGAAGCCGGTATTTTGTCAGAAAATGATAAAGTAGAACTGATTAATGGAGAAATTATAGAAATGTCACCAATTGGTAGAAGACACGCAGCTTGTGTTGACAGAATTAATCGCTTATTCAGCAATATTCTGGGAATAAAAGTAATTGTTAGGGTACAAAATCCGATTCTCTTGAATAACTTATCTGAACCTGAACCAGATATCGCATTACTACAAACCCGTGCAGATTTTTATGAATCTGGACACCCCCAACCCCAAGATATATTCTTATTAATTGAAGTTGCAGATAGCAGTATTGAATATGATAGAGACGTAAAAATTCCTCTCTATGCTAGTAGTGGTATTACTGAAGTTTGGTTAGTTGATATTTATCAACAAGTAATTATTGTCTATCGCTACCCTAGTGAAAATGGTTATAGGGACATTCAAATACTAAGTCGCGGGGAAAAATTGTCAATTTTAGCATTCCCCGAAAATAATTTATTTGTAGATGATATTTTAGGATCAATGGTTTCATAGCAACCCGCTAAAAAATATCAAATTCCCATCTCTCAGATATTGATTATTTGGGTTGCATCAAAATTAGTAAAAATAAATTACAATTAATCAAAGCGATAATGTTTCCTGACATCGCTGATAATTTCCCAGACACAAGACATACCAGCAGGAAAAGTCACTAAATCTCCTTTACCCATTTGTACCGCTTGTCCTCCATGAGGAGTGACAATGACATTACCTGCTAAAAAGTAGCAAACTTCCTGATCATCGTAAGTCCAAGGAAACTTGGATATTTCCTTTTCCCAAATTGGCCAATTGAATACATCTAACTGATTGAGATGTGCAAGACTTGGTTGATGTTCGACTTTAATTTCCATGGCCTATTTAATGTTCTATTCAGCAGTAAGATTGAATGTCTTCTCCACACTTATCTACTAAATAACATAATGCACGAAAACGCAAGCCTACAAACTGGTCATACAGGGGGTTAAATTTGCATAAAGGGGGAATGTGGGCGATTTTGCGACCAAAAACCACGATATCACGCTCAAACGGACATTGGGCAGGAATAAGTTTAGCAATCAATTTAGCGACTTGACGATTATCAATTTCGATTTCATCCAGAAATTGACGTAATTTTTGCAATAAATTAAACTGATTTTTAGCTTGACGGTTTTGCTCCTCATGGTTAACAAAACTAGAGATAATCATTGGTTGACTATTGGTTTTCAGCATAGTTGTAAGTCCTCCGTAGATGAGATTGATGAAAATTTGCCTTGGTCATTTAGATGATAAATTGTCTTGGCAATTTGCACTGAACTTGAGGAACGGTAAAGTAGTTGAACTAATTTTTATTTAAACGGGCTTTATGTGGAATAACTGTTCCCCCCAATACAAAATAACAAAGAAAAGATAAAAGTGGTATAGCATTAGCTTATGGATTTCTGATATTCAATATAGTAATCTCATATATGAGATCCCAATAATAGTCTAAAAACTGCACAATAATCACCATATACATTGGCAATAACATGGACTTATACAGCTTTTACCCTTGCCAAGCCGCATAACCATGAGGAAACCATAACATTGATTGTAGGTTATGGAATGTCAAGAAAAATGTAATGTATGTTACATTACCCTAACTAAATTCTGAATACTGATAGCCTGTTAATATAGCAATCGTAAATGATAGTTGAAAAAATTTAAGTAGTGTAGTCAGGCCTGGAAAACCAGCCCAAGGTTGGCAATGCACTAGGTATATTTCAACAATCAAATATTAGTCTTATAGTTAAAGGTTGCAAATTATGTCTAGTACAAATTTTCTCAATCAATCTTCTTTACCGAAGATCACAAAAACGACTCAAGCCGTAGTTGTCAATGAATCCCAAAGTCCACCATTGCTACTATTTGCCAGTGGAGGAATGGTTTTAGCTCTGATTGGTGTAATTGTTTATAGTAAAATTTTATTGCAGCAGAGTGAGAAAAAATTAAATTTTGAAAGATTCCGCACACAAGAATTAGACAAAAAACTGAAGTTAGCTTTGGAAACTATTCGCAAACTGGAAAATAATCCCGATTTAGCTGACTCACGGCATTTTAATCTAGATTATCTGCGAATGCGGATGTCAGAGGATGTATTCCATTTAGCCCTGATTAATCAAATGAAAATCAAGGTTAAAGATAAGATATCTTTGGCGCTGCGTCCTGGTCAATCGGGACAAGGATCTGTGGGAGTTGCCAGTAGCAATCATGGTAAGCAAATAGATGAAACTTTTGATATTGAATATGAAACCGGTGTAGCACCGAAAATTGTGAAGCGGGTACTATTCCGAATACAAATTCGATTAATTAAGTTACCAATTCAAGCCACTTCTACTACTATCTCCCAAATAATTAATTGTATAGAAACTTACCTGCTGCCCAGTGAAAATGGCGATACCTGGCAACCGACTATTCAAGGTCGGATTGTTTATATGCATTGGGATCAAAAGGCGAAACCTACGCCGCTGCTTGTACTGGAACAATTAAGTGAAGGGGTGAATGTGACATTCAAAACTACCCGCAAAGCACCTGTAGTGACAATATACTAATAAGCAAATTCACGTTATTAGACTGTTATGATTATTTGTCTTAGAGTCGTGATTCAAAGCGACATTTTGAGCATCACGGGTCAGAAGACCATCTTCCATTTCCACAATGCGATCGGCAATATCTAAAATCCGGTTATCATGGGTAACAAGTAAGATAGCAGTTCCCTGATCTTTAGCCAAACGTTGCATGATTTCTACTACATCACGTCCTGATTGTTTGTCTAATGCCGCTGTTGGTTCATCAGCCAATACTAAAGGAGGATGATTGACTAAAGCGCGAGCGATCGCTATTCTTTGTTTTTGTCCACCTGATAAATTATCTGGATAGTAATTAACACGTTCTTGTAAACCCACAGATTTCAGCATAGCTTCTGATTGAGAAATAGCTGCTGATTGGGAAATACGATGATTTAATTCTACAGCCATTTGCACGTTTTGTCTAGCAGTTAAAAAACCCAATAAATTGTGAGCTTGGAAAATATAACCAATATTACGACGCATCTTTACTAGTTTACTTTGACTTGCGCCGCACAGTTCTTCACCTAAAAATTTTAGACTTCCTTCTTGTACCGATCTTAAACCACCAATTAGGCTCAGTAATGTTGTTTTACCTGAACCTGATGGACCGGTCATAATTACAATTTCTCCGGCATATATTTCCAAATTAATATCAAATAAAATCTGTTTTCTTAGAGATCCTCTACCATAGTAGTGATTAATGTTTTTAATAGTTATTACAGGTTTTTTGTTGATCATAATAGAAAAGTTGAGAAGAAAGATGGAATAATCAGGGCTGATAAACCTTTAAGCATAACCAGGGCGGTTAAGATAACCACCCCACAAGAGTTTTAATTTTAGGTAATATGTAAGTTAAATACCTATTATGTATTACCTATTAAAAAATATCTGCTGGGTCCGCAGAACCCAATTTACGAATAGCAATCATTCCCGAAATAAAGCACATTAAAATAGTTAACATGATTACCATAATAGCGCGATTATAACTCATGAATATGGGTAAAAGAGTAGCGTCTCTAGCAACATTGTACAAAACAAGAGCGCAGGCAAATCCGGGTAAATAACCGACAACAGCTAATAAAAAAGCTTCTTGAAGGATCACCGTTAATAAATAATTTTGAGTGTAACCTATGGCCTTGAGAGTAGCATATTCAGATAAATGATCTGTTACTTCTGTATACAAAATTTGATAAACAATGACAGTTCCCACAATAAAACCCATAATTGTCCCTAATGTAAAAATAAAACCAATAGCCGTACTACTTGCCCAATAATTTCTTTCAAATTCAACAAATTCCTCCTTAGTTAGAACATTAATACCTGTAGGTAAATAACTTCGCAAATATTGAGCCACTTGATTAGGATCTGCGCCAGGTTTTAACTTAATTACCCCAATATCAATTAGTCCCCGTTGACGATTATTAAAAATTCGCAAAAAGTTAAGATCGCTAGTAATTAAATTACCATCTGCACCAAAAGATGCTCCTAAAGTAAATAATCCACCCACCTTAACTTGTCGTCTTCTTACTTCAGCAGTGACAATTTTTCCCTGATTAAAACTATCAGTAATCGGACCATATTCTACCCGAGAAGAACGATCATATAAAACCACATCAGGAAGTTTAAGTTTATTTAAGTTTTCATTTACTCCGGGTAAATTAAACAAATTAACCTCTGGATTTATGCCGAAAATCAAAATACTGCGAGGGCGACCTGTAACGGGATTTCTCCAGCTTGTATAGTCTAAATATATGGGATGTACTGATTGAACTGTGGGTAAATCTAACGCCTTATATAAAGTTCTTTGGGAAAAACTTTTCATTGATAAAACAGCATTAGATTGATTATTAATTAAAATCACATCACCTGCTAAACTGCTGTGCATTCTGACGTTACTATAATAGAGTGCATCCCGAAAACCCAATTGCATGAACATTAAAATATCAGCAAACGCAATACCTGACAAAGCTACCGCTAGGCGAGTTTTTTCTCTTGTCAGTTGTAGCCAAGATAAAGGTATTTTCACTGCCATTTTTTAGCTTTTTTTGATTTTGGAAACAATTAATTAAGTAGTTTAACCTGAATATTTTTCAGAGAAATAGGAAGTTAATTAGCATTAATTTCTACCGTAACTTTAGCATTAGTTAAACCAGAAACTTGCTTATTAAACTCTGGAGATAAAGCAATTTTTACTTCTACAACTCTAGCATCAATATCTGCTGCCGGGTCGTTATTGAGAACATCTTTCTTGCCAATTTTTCTACCAATTTCCGTAACTTTACCCTTTAATTGACCATTAAATGTGCCATTATCACTGGAAATAGTAGCAGTTTGACCTAAACGGATTTTACTAATACTATCTTCAGGAACTTCTGCGACTACAAACATTTGATCGGTTTGTCCAATTTCCGCAATCCCATTTACACCCATCATTTCCCCTGATTTAGTATGAATTTTTAATATTTCACCGGAACTAGGAGCTTTAACATAACTTTGCCGAAGTTCTGCTTGAGCTTTTCTCATTAAGGCAATTGCATTAGTAACTTGAGCTTGAGCTACTTGAACATTTAGTGGACTAACTACTAATAGACGATTTAATTTTTCTCTTTCTTCGTCTATTTGTTTTTGCAAAGTGGCTATAGTTTTATTGCGGTTAGCGGTAGCTTCAATTAACTGCTGTTGTAAAGTATTTAGAGTTTTTACCTGATTAGCTCTAGCTTCAGAAATTTGTTGTTTTATAGTAGCTATTGCCCGTTTTAAACTAGCTTGACTTTCAATTAATTGTTGATTAGTTGTCACTGCATTTAACTGTCTTCTATCTCGTTCTTGCTGAGAAATAGCACCTTGTTTGTATAAAAATTCATAACGTCCAGAATCTACTTGAGCATTGCGTTGTTCTGCTCTAACGCGCTCAACTGTAGCTTTTAAAGACTCCCTTTGTCCCAATAGTTCGGCCTCTAAACGGGTAACTGTGGCTTCTTGGGCAATTTTCTCACCACTTAACTGAGCCGCAATTCTGCTAATCATGGCTTGTTGAGCGTCTTTTTCCCCGGCCAATTGGGCTTGTAATCGGGCAATAATGAATTTTTGGGCTTGAACGTCCTTAGGAGAACCCGCACGCACCTGGGCTAAATTCGCGCGGGATTCTTGCATTTTGGCTTTGGCTTCTTCGACTACGGCCATACTGGTATCGCGGTTATCTAAAATAGCCACAACCTGCCCTTGTTGTACTCGTTGTCCTTCTTTAACTAGAAGTTGTTGGACTCGTGAATTACCTGATAAACCTGCAGGAGCGGAGAGTTTAATAATTTCTCCTTTTGGTTCTAAACGTCCTATGGCGCTAATAGTATTCGGAATTGGTGCTACAGATACAGCAGAAGTCAGTTTTTTCAATTGTTCCATTCTGGTTGTAGCTAGTAAACCGGCAGCTAATGCTACTGGTAAGGCTACAGCAACACTTAACCAAACTTTAGGTTGTTCAACCTTAAATTTCGATTTTTCATCCACCGTTGACATGATATGTTACCTATTGATCCGAATTGTGGTGATGAAACTAAAAAAATTAACTTAGCTATAGGGGAATTAGTCACTTTATGGATTAACTTAGTGACTATGGAAAATCCACATTTTTATGGCTTGATTTTGACAACCATTGTTTAATTGGTATGATTGACTTTGGATAAACTACATGATGATCATCTTAATCTCTATCAACTTTGACCTTAATTTATTCAATTAATAAATTAAAGTTTAAAACTTTGATTTTTAGAGTTAATTGAGGAGAATTTGCAAGTCTTTTTAAGATGACTAGCACTTTTTAAAACATCTGTTTAATCCCTTACTTTTATGTGAGAACGTCAAGAAGATTTAATATCTACAAAACACATAAAAAATCTAACAGCACAGGAAATAGATGATAATTTTACCAATTAATAATCACTAGTTATCGGCTTAAATTAGATAACTAGAAATTTGGCTGATTAACTTTAGTTTCCCGTCCGAGAAGTATCAGTGGTGATCACTTCATGTAAATTCTACATTTATTGATTGAGAGAAAACGTAACACAACTTACAGTTAGAGTAATAGAGTAATAATGGCAAGTATTTGGCTATCAGAGATGATTTATAAATTTATAAAGTAATCTTAAATAGTAATCTTAAATAGTAGGGTGTGTTAGTGCCAGCTTAATGCAGTTTATGTATTGATATATATCGGTGCATTACGGCTAATTATTAATATCTAATTATTAATATCTCAAACTCCTAAATATTCTATAACCGTAACACACACTACTTAATATTTACCGCTGAATGCTTACGGTAAGTCAAATAAAACTGTAGTCATATAATTTTCTGCCCATTCTGTACCAAAAGCTTTTTCTAGAACTCTCCGGGTTTTATCATTTTGTTGTTGTTTTGTACAGTAGTTATGTTGTCCAGCAATAATTTGAGCTACTTTTTCTGGTGCCACTGGACTAGATGCAATTGCTTGTGTACAATGTATTTCTAGAAATGACTTGACTTGAGATAAAAAACTTATTTCTTCTGCGGAAGAAGTAGGACGAATAAACAGACAAAAATCAGAAAATATATTTCCCCATTCTGGTAATTCACGAGGTTGAGAAAAGTTGGGTTTAGTTAATTCCCTCAGTTGAGAATTATAACCATCTGGTAAAATCCGATCTAAATTTACAGGAGAAAGATCAGCAATAGCGGCACTAATTTGACCTCTACCTCCAACTAAATCACAGCCAAACATGGGTATATCATATTCTGGACGGGGAAACATCACACAATGAAGAATATCTAACATATTCCCCACCCTTGCTAGTTCTAAGTGCATTTTGCGAAACTGGGAAGTTTGATAACAACGATTTTCAATAATCAATTTTTCTCCCTCTAGTCTACCTTCCACATATCCCAACTCCGCAGGTAAATGGTATGGTGATAAGTCTAGGTGTTGATGCCAAACTGCTTCAATACAATCAGCTAGTTGACGAATTAGGGGATGTTGTTGTTCGCGCAAGGAAGGAGTAAAGGACATATTATTTAGGAAATACAATTTATTTGTTAGTTTACAACTATCTGCACCAGATCAACTATTCTTCTGATATTTCTCTCTCCAGTATTTCTTGTAATTGTGGTAATAATGGGGATAAATCATTTTGAATAGTTTCCCAAATCCTACTCAAATCAACTTGAAAATATTCGTGAGTTACCACATTTCGCATTCCTCCCATCAAACGCCAAGGTATAAGAGGATAGCTTAACTGAATATCGTTCGGTACATTTCTAGTAGCCTCTCCAATCACGATAAAATCATAGAGAACAGCTTTGACAATCGTTTGATTTTTTGCAAATTCTTCAAAGGTTATATCCCTTGTCCTTTGTTCAATTTCATTGATAGATAAGACAATATCTTGAACGCGAAGCCGCCAATCTCTAAAAGGCACGAATGATATCCTTGAATACAGGTTTTCGCAAATGTTCTCTCAAAGCATCCTGAGTTCCCAAATCTACAGGACATCCCAGAATATCTTCTAAATAATACTGCACTCGCAAAAGTTGAAACAACCCACCCGGACGATTAAACTCCACTAAAAAGTCTATATCGCTATCTAAAAGAGCTTCATCCCGCGCTACTGAACCAAACAAATTAAGGGATTTTACTCCCAATTCCTGCAACTTTTCTCGATGTGCTGCTAAAGTTGCTATTACCTCATCTCGTCTCATGGTTTGTTTTCGGAAACTAATTTCATATTCAGATAGTAGTCTCTATTTTCTAACATTTTCTCTGAGAAAAATTGGGAATAATAATTACCTAACTATCCCCAAAAATCTGTCACTTCATATCCTAATTCTCCGATCATTTCCCGTAATAGAGGTAAACTTAAACCAATGACGTTACTATGACAACCCTCGATTTTTTCCACAAATAAACTCCCGTACCCTTCTAAAGCAAATGCTCCAGCGCATTTGAGGGGTTCACCTGTTTTTACATAGGCTTGAATCGCGCGATCGCTCATTTTAGCAAAATACACCCTAGTAACTTGACAGTTGACAAGATGCCGATTTTGTGCAGTGTCAATCAAAACATGGCCTGTATACAAGTCGCCAAAATTACCTTGCATTACTTGCCAACGAGCGATCGCTTCTTGATCATCTGCTGGTTTACCATGGATTTTACCATTAATTGCCAAAACTGAATCACAACCCATGACCAAAGCTGATGGAAATTGGGAAACTACAGTTTCCGCTTTAGACTGGGCCAAAGTTTGTACCAATTCCCCGGGTTCATTGAGTTGTATTTGCGACTCATCAAAATCACTAGGGCAAATTATTGGGTCAATACCGACAGTTTGTAGTAAACGACGACGCGCAACGGAAGCAGAAGCAAGGACAAATTGCGGAATTTTCATGTCTTGAGTCTTGATCATTAGTAATTGGTAATTTACCCTATTCCCGTCCCCATTTTTAATTATCAATACACAATTAATACACAGTAAAAGAACTGACAACTTCATCAATCATGCGTTGTATTTTTTTCCAGCGTTTCTGGGGTACTGACGCATTAAAGGTAAAAAGCTTACTACGACTTACAGCCACACTAGAGATATTGTGTCTTTTTTGTCCATTAGGAAGTTTAACTTCATATTCTAGAAAGTAGTAGATTTTACCATCTACTTCCCTTTGCGCCGCGTTAATTAATTCAGCAGTACGGCCAGAATCAACAGGAGCAAGAGCCGCTTTTCCCAACTTATAACCGACTTCTGAAGGTGTTCCTAGTTCTGACAAAGTTTTACCAGCAGGAACGGGACTAATAATAACAGAGACATTTTCTGATACTTCAATTAAATCGTGAAATACCACATCAGGTCCATCAGCAACCTTCACTTGTAACCAACCATTAGGATAATTAAACTGATAACCATCAGCACTATCTACAAAGCTTTTAAGTCCAGCAGCTTCAGCTAAACTGGGATTAATTATGCTGAAGCTCAACAGCAATAATAAAATTAAAGTAACTCTTTTGCACATTTTTTAAGATTCCTTTGGTTTGTCAGCAACACAAAGCAGGGATGATTTCCAGTTTTTATTCTCTCACTAATAGGAGATGTCTAATGAGTAAAAAGGTAATTACTGTTATGCAACTACGCAAATAAGTGTAGTTATGCAGATAGTGACAAATTCAATAGAATTACTATAGGAAAAAATTAAAACATCCTGAACTTACTGGTCAAAAGGAGAAAAATCTGCCTAAGTTCCCATGAAAGTCAATGTTCCCAGTTGTTACCCAGGTAAATTTTATTTTCCCAATTTAGTCAAGGCTTGTATTCTGGGCATCTGGCCGACTAAAATGATCCAAAATAAATGCAACCAAGTACCAATCATAATTTCTGAATATTTCTTTTTTCAGTAAAACATCATTGGACGTTAAATTGTATTAGTGATAATCAATATAGCGGTTATCAGTTGGACGAGAACATACAATTATCATTAAACCTAGATAGTCGCCTAAATTTCCACCCTATTACCCACTCCCTGTGATATGAACTCTCAACCAGAAGAAGACTTACAGCGTCGTCTGCAAAATCTAGAAGCAGAAATCAAGTCCACTGGAGTTAATACCCAAGGACCAAAGGCACAGACACCTATCACAAGTTTCTTTAAATGGAACTTATATTTAGAAAGATGCAGAATTTGGTTTAATAGTTTATCAACAATTAAAAAGCTGGTAGTTACAGGTATAGTCATGCTTTTAACTGTTTGGATACTGCAAACAGTATTTGCTTTAGTCGCTTCTGTAATTAGTTTGGCAGTTTTGGCGGGGTTAGTGTATCTTGGATACAAATTTTTTGTTGCTGACAAAAAAGGGAAATAAGCAATAGCCTATTTTCATCACTCTGAGACTGGTATAAAATAAACTAATAGGTAATTATCCAATGGCGAATCCAATTATGGGGAGAAGCAGTAATCAATCTAGCCACCCAGAAGAACCGAAAAAAGTCAATATTACATCACTAACAGCTAGGCGTTTTGCGGCTTGGACGGTGGAAATAACCCTCTTTATTGCCAGTGGGTTAGTTCCTTATGCTTTGGGTGCATATATAGATTCCCGTAGTGATATCCAGCGAGTCCCCCTCAATCCGATCCTAGTAGTCACAGAAAAAGCGATCGCTAGACCTCTAGCATTACCCGTAAATTATGGTATTCGTAATGTAGCCTGGCCGACTAATATCCTGTGGACTCTAGCTGTATTATTACCCACCACCTTTTCCTGGTGGCAATTGTATTTATTAGCTCAAACCGGTAGTACCATTCCCAAGCGTTGGTTTGGTGTGCGGGTGGTTAATGCAGAAGGAGCAGCCCCCGGATTAAGTGCAATAGTAGTCAGAGAAGGATTAGGGCGCTGGACTGTACCAGTTTCCGCAGCTTATCTGCTCTGGCGCTACAGCTTTATTTTTCCCAACTTATCTCTGTTTACATCTTTAACTATGTTAATTATCCTGGCAGAGGCAAAGGGTTGGCCTGGACAAAAGCATCACCGATCCTTTCATGACCAATTAGCTCGGACTTATACAATAGACGCTAAAAGCACTTTCAGTCAGTCTGGTGAAGAATCAAAAATACATGAAGATAATGTAGATAGTTTCTCCAGTCAACAATCTATTTCCAGCCTTTCCCAGAGAAGCAATTCTAATTTCAGCCTGTTTTTGGTGGGGCTGACTAGTATGATTGCTGTATTATCAACTTTAATAGGTACACAAATCTATATCCAAACCCAAGAAAGCCAACGCAGAAGCGAACAAACTAATAGCCAAAAGTTTGTTGAACTCATTAAAGCACTTAATCCCAACAACGGTGTTACCAATGAAGAGCGTCAAAAAACCGTTTTAGCATTGGGTAGCATGAATGACACACAATCCATAAAATTACTAGTTGATTTACTGGTAAAAGAAACAGACCCCCAAACCCTGGATACGATTCAACAAGCTTTAACTAATACAGGGCTAAAAGCCATGCCAGAATTAAAGCGCGTGAATCAGTTTTTAGCTGGGGAAATAGAATCTATGGGGAAAAGTTCAAACTGGGAATTTAGACAAAATCAGTTAATTCTCACCCAGCAGGTAATCAACAAAATTCTAGCTATCTATGGTGGCAAAATTAACAATATTGACTTGAGCAATGCTCAATTAGGTTCTCAAGGATCTGGGGGAAATTCGTCATTCAAATTGGTACTAAACAACGTTGATTTATCAGGAATTGTCTTGAAATCTGCAAATCTCAACCAAGGCAATTTCCAAGGTAGTCGTTTCCGTAGTGTAGGCGAAGATGGACGTTGGGATACTTACGATGATACCATGGCAGATTTAAGTAACGCTCAGTTAAAGCAAACTAATTTTACTGATGCCAATCTAAGTCGTATTTTGATGAATCAAAGTGATTTAAGTCGCGCTACTCTTAACAAAGCCAACTTATCCTATACCCGGTTATTTGGTGCTAATTTAAGTAGCGCCCAGTTAGTAGGTGCAGATTTACGCAATGCACTCTTAGAAAATGCCAGCTTAACTAATGCAGATATAAGCGATGCAAATTTAACAGAAGCAAATTTATATGCGGCTCATTTAGTTCGTGTTTCTGCCGTCGGTACACAATTAGCTTATGCAAATTTAACTAAAACTGATTGGCAAGGTGCAGATTTATCCGAAGCCTATTTAGATTATGCTAATCTTAGTGATGCGAACCTCAGTACTACTCGACTTACTGGCGCTAGTTTGCAATCAGCTAACTTAGAAAACGCCAATTTACGAAATGCTGATTTAAGTCGTACCGATTTACGGGGAGCAAATGTAGCCGGAGCGGATTTTCAAGGTGCAATTCTGTTTACAGGTAAACAAGAGTCAGACAAATTTGTAGAAACTCCTGATCTTGGTTCACAAAATGCTTCAGTTCAAGGAGTAGATTTTAGTAAAGCTAAAAATTTAGATCCTCAACAATTAGCCCTAATTTGTACTAAAGGTGGACTACATTCTCGTTGTCCATAAATACAAATAATCACAAATTAACTTAGTATTTAGATTCTGCTAGGAGTGGTGTGATGAAAAAAATTCAGCATTGGTTTGGACTGATGTCTGTAGTCACAGTTTTGGGTTTAGCTGTCAACTCTCAACCCGCACAAGCTCAAGTAGCCTATGGTAGTTATGTTGGCATTGGTCCTACTGTTGGATTGACGGAGGATAGTCAATTAGGTGCAGTCCTGGCTTTTCGTTATAAGTTACTGGAAACCCCTATTTCTTTCCGCACTCAAGCCTTAATTGGCAAAGGAACAGCAATAGTACCTACTGTTTCCTATGATATCCCTCTCAACTGGCAAACTGATGCTTATTTAGGTGCTGGATTAGTCATCAATAGTAGTGATGCAGTTTCTCCTGTAGGTAATAAAATTAGCTTTGCTTTGCAACCAGGAATTGATTACGTTGTTCCTAATAGTAATACTGTGATTTTTGGTAATGCTATTATTGCCTTTGATGCTGATCGTAATAGTGGTAGTACGGCTTTATCTTTACAAGGTGGAGTGGGTTTAAGGTTTTAATGGTAATGGTTAATAGTTAATGGGTAATTGGGGAAAAATAACAAATAACTAAATAACTTAACTAAGAGTTTTGTTTAAATTTAAAATTGTAATTATTCCCCATAATTTTTTGGATGAAAAATGGTGATAAATCGAGAAAAAGTAGAGTTTTACCTAACAGATATAGAAACATCTATAGGTAAAGTAATTAGTTTAACTATCGCTTTATTAGTGTTAGTATCTTCAGGGATTTTTGTCGCAGAAACCTATAGTATTCCTGAAGATGCTCACTTAGAGTTAAGAATATTAGATACTTGTATATTAATGATATTTGCTGCGGAATATTTATTGCGCTTATGGAGTACGAAAGATAGAGTTAAGTATATTCTGAGTTTTTATGCAATTATTGACTTAATGGCAATTCTACCATCTTTGATCGGATTAGCAGATATTAGTTTTATCCGTTTATTACGCTGGTTTCGTATCTTACGATTACTGAGATTTATTGACAAAAAATTTTTAATTGGTAGTATTAGTAATGAAGATAGTGTAATTTTTGCCAGAATATTATTTACTTTATTTGCCATAATTTTTGTTTTCTCTGGGTTAATTTATCAAGTCGAACATCCACTTAATCCCCATAATTTTAACACTTTTTTAGATGCCTTTTATTTCTCAATTGTGACAATGACAACCGTGGGATTTGGTGACGTGATTCCCATTTCTGAATTAGGTCGTTTATTGACAGTATTAATGATTTTAACAGGAGTGGCGCTGATTCCTTGGCAAATTGGAGATCTAATTAAACGATTAGTAAAAACAGCAAATCAGGTGGAAACTATTTGTGAAGGTTGCGGTTTAGCTTTTCATGATACAGATGCTAAATTTTGTAAAAGGTGTGGTCAACAATTAAAGTGATGAATTTTTATCTTTTTAATCCACAAGAGTGACGTAAGTTTAAACAATTAGATCTTCTCCAGCAGCAGTTCCAAAATTTACATCTTCATACACATCTGCTATAGAACAGTTAAAGTTTATACTTTCTAAATGAATATTTTCCCCAGGTTCATAACTATAAAGTACCCATTGTCCTTCTGAGTTACGACGAAAAACTTCTACACTGATGCGGTTTTGACTCACTAGTACATATTCCTGAAGTGATGGTAATTTTCGGTAGTCAGCAAATTTATCACCTCTATCAAAGGCTTCTGTGGTAGGGGATAAGACTTCGATAATTAAACAGGGATAACGCAGAAAGTTATGAAAAGCCTTGTCTTTTTGGTGACAACTAACTATGACATCAGGATAGTAATAGGTATTAATTGACTCAATATGTGCCTTTGTATCGGAAATATAAGCTTGACAACCACTTCCACGCAGATGGTTTCTTAACATTGAAGCAATATTAAGTGTAATAATTACATGAGTATTACTAGCACCTGCCATTGCGTAGACTTCTCCGTCCCTGTATTCATACTTAATAGGACTGTTTTCTTCCCCTTGGAGATATTCTGTGGGGGATATGTAGTTATAACTTGGAGTTGCGACCATAAAATTTCGTTGTTAGTTATTCATTGCTAATAATCAATTATTAATTAATAATTATCAATTGTCAATTGTTGCAGATATTTTGAATAAATTGACGTTTTAAAGCTGCAAAAACTGGACAAGGGGTTGTTGGTTGTAAATTCTCCGGTTTATTCCAAGTAAAAGGGGCTTTTTCAGCCGCAGACATCCATAACAGTTTTTTTGCTCTCGTCATAGCAACATAAAGTAAACGATATTCCTCTGCAATTTTCAGATATTTTGATTCTTCTCCAGCTTGCTGAATATCAGGTATGGGTTTTTGATGAAGGAAAGCGCGAATTTGAGCGCGTGCGACTTCTGATAAACTAAAATCCCCTAAAAATTGGGACTGGGGGGGAATCCAAAATCTTCCCGGAATTAAGTTTTCATGGAGAAATGGCAAAAATACATAATCCCAGTCTAACCCTTTGGCCTTGTGCATGGTGATAATTGTTAATTGTCCTTTTTGGGTATATTGTTCTTCAATATTTTCTGTTTCTACTGGTTCAAATTTTTCGGAACTGACAATTTCAATTAAAGTTGATATCATCTTTCCCGTGGAACTATTACTAAAAATTTGCTGATTTACCCGTTCTGCAAGTTTGTCAGCAGTAGCTAATTCTCCTTGGTTATATTTTAATGTTAAAGCGAAAAAAGAAATTATTTGATAAAAAGGTAATTCTAAATAAGCGCGAAGTAAACTCCGACAAATATGAGCCGCTTTTTGAACTATTTCTGTTTGAGGTGGGGTTAAAGGTCCTGGATATAAAAATTCTTCGGGAACAATAGCTAGGGTGTTAATATCTTGGGTAGGAATTAATTGACGTTCTACAAGCACATCTAAAGTGGCTTTCAGATAATCAGCGGAATGAGGGCGATCGCAAAATTGTAATAATGATAAAATCTCTTGAGGAACATGAGAACGTCGTTCTTTTTCTCCCACATCATAAAGTTTGATTTTATGCTCTTGACATATTGGTTCTAAAGCAGTAGCTAACCATCTTCCTTGACGATTTTCTCGCACTAATATCGCTGCGGAAGATTCACGATTTTCTGTAAATAACTCAATTACTCTTTGGGAAATTAGTTCAACTGTATGATGTATGTCTTTGGGGGTATAAAGTTCTAATCCTCTCCCTACTGGTTCAGGGTTTTGTTTACCGTCACTGATATCTAAAGGGTAAATTTTCTGATTGATAAATGGTGTTTGTCTGCTGTTATTTTTAGCAAAGTTCTGATGATTTACCCATTCTAAAACAAAGTTAGCAGCATCAATAATTATTTGTGTACTGCGACCAGCTTGAGACATTTTAGCTAGTCTATTTTTACTTTCACAATCTTGACAAAATTCCCGAAAATAAATTGGATCAGCAGGGGTAAATGTAGAATTAACGGCTTGATTAGTATCACCAACTCTGATTAAATTTAATGTTTCTTGACTAGCTAGTATTTCTAATAACCTGGTTTGCAATGGACTGGAATCTTGAGCTTCATCTTCAAAAACAGCTAAAACTTTATTTTGTTCAATCCGACGAGCGCTAGGATTTTCTAATACTTTCAAAGCGGCTAAAATCATATCATCGTAATCAATAAAATCCTGTAATTTCATAAATTCTCGATATTCTGTATACAATCCTGCTGCTACTGTTAAAATATCATATTTATCTGGATTTATTTGACTCCATTTTAATAAATCTTGTGGTAATATTCCTGAACTTTTGGCCTCATGAATAACAGTATAAGCCAAATCTGGTAATACTTCGGTTCTCAGCACTGACTGACGACGTAATCTTTCCGTTTCTTCTCCATCAAATTGTTGTCCTGCAAGTAATTTAAGATAAAGTTGGGGATGATTAAAAATCCATCTTTCTACCGCTATATGAATAAATCTGTGACTTTGATTTGGTGTAATTAGGGTCGCATTTTCTAACTGTAAACCCGATAAATCAGGATAACGACTAGCAATAATTAAAGCTAAAGCGTGCAAAGTATAAACTGCAAATCCTGTTTGTGGTAAAGATAATTTTTTTAAATTTTCCCGAATTTTAGATTTAATATTCGCAGTCGCAGAACGGGTAAAAGTAACAACTACTAACTGTTTATATTCTTTATTACCTGTATTTAAATAATATTGATATTGACGAGCAATAGCAATGGCCGCAGCCGCAGCCATTCCCGTTGATTTTCCCGCTCCAGGAACGGCAGCCACCGCCAATGGACCCGATTGCCAATCAGCCATTTGCGTTTGTCCTGGACGCAATTTAGCCCTAATTTCGGCAATATTTTCTTTTAGTTTCATAATAGATGATTGGTCATTAGTCATTCTCTTGTGGGGTGGGCTTCTAGCCCGCCCAAGTATATACATTAAATCCTTCTTAGTAGATTCTTGTTAGCCTAGCTATTACCTTTCTTGATCAATTATTCATCAATTTGCCAAGCATCTTTGGTAAATTCTTCATCTAGAACTTTCTTTGGCCGAACTAAAACAATCATTTTTCCCAATAAGGGAATTTTTGGTGCAGTTTCAAACCATTGGAAGTCAATACTCTCCCCATTATCAAAAACAAAGTAGTTGGAAATATCCCATTCTCTTTGAGCGCGATCTATGACAATCATAATCGCTTCAACTTTGCTTTGATGGGGGTTAGGGAAAATATCACTATTACCAATGACTACAACGGGATCTTCTGCATTTAATAGCACTTTCCACCCAGGTAAAGATACCCAAGCTTGTTCCCCGGCAAATTTGACAATCCGAAATGGTTGAATCTCCGTAATCAATGGTACAGCTTTTAAGACTTCTGGTGTTAATGGTAACTCACCTATGACGGGTAAAATCCGGGGTAAGTCTTCATCAGATTCAAGACGGTAAAAGGGGAGGATAGGTGGAGCAACTTTGGGAGCAACGCTAAAATCCATTAATAATTGTTCTAATTGCTTTCTAGCACTCTCCGAATGGACAAAACGTAATCCCTTAGCTATTAAGCGCGATCGCTCGGACAAGTCAGATTTTTGTTTAGCGAATTTCCAAGATTGATAAGCGACTGCATCCCCCGGATGTTTACTGAAGCCTTCTGGTAAATTAGGAAACCAAGAAAAATCTTTAACTGCTTTGGCTATATCCCTGACTACATCCGCATCAAGCTTGTATTCAAAGGTTAAATCAGCGGTATTAGCACGGTCTTCTTGATTTAGTCCACGCAATTCATATAACACATCACTGCTTTTTTGCTTGTAATATGCTAATGTTTCTGCTGATGCTCCACATTTTTCCATAGAAGCATAAACTTGAGAGCCAACAATTACCTGATTCTGTTGAATTGGTTCAAATCCTGTTGCTTCAAAGATAGTCTGAGGATTATAACCGTTTTTTTGCAAGTAAGCGATAGCTTGTCCCCATTCTACCCAAGAACCCTGTTTTTGTCTCAGCTTCACTAATAATTCTGTAGCTGTATCCTCAAGATTTTGAGAATTGGGCTGTATTTCTGTCATAATTCAATTAAAAAGCAATTAAAAATCTGCGTATAATAAGTTTTAAACAACTCGTTATAGGCCATTATTGAGTCACTTATACGAGTATATCACTAAAGCTGGTCACTATGGAGAATTAGGGACTGACAAAAAATAAATTACTAATTTTCCTGGACTGTGTTGATAACGCACCAATATTCATAAATTAAATCTATTAACGATGCGTTACTAGTCGCTAACGCACCCTACAAGGTAAAAATCCCCCAGTTGAAACCGTCAGTTGGTATGATCAGGTTTAAATTAAAATTATGCTTTTTCCTGAAAAATGACTAACGAAATTCGTACTATATTTAACCGCATTGCTCCCGTATATGATCAACTCAATGATCAATTAAGTTTAGGACAACACCGAATTTGGAAAGAAATGACAGTCAAATGGAGCGCCGCTAAACCTGGTGATACTAGCTTAGATCTATGTTGCGGTACTGGTGATTTAACCTTTCGTTTAGCACGTCGTGTGGGAATGACAGGAAAGGTTTATGGAGTTGATTTTTCCCCTAATTTACTGAATAATGCTCAAGAACGCTGCAAAAATTATTATCCTCAACCTCCGATTAATTGGTTAGAGGGCGATGTATTAAATTTACCTTTTGAGACTAATTATTTTGATGCAGCTACTATGGGATATGGATTAAGAAATGTTAAAAACATTGTCAAAAGTCTTCAGGAAATATACCGTGTTCTCAAACCAGGAGCTAAAGCTGCGATTTTAGACTTTCATCGTCCCAGTCATCAACAGTTACGCGCTGTGCAACAGTGGTATTTAGATAATTGTGTAGTTCCTATAGCCACTAATCTTGGTTTAAAGGAAGAATATGCTTATATTAGCCCTAGTTTAGACCGTTTTCCCACGGGTAGGGAGCAGATAGAGTTAGCGCGTCAAGTTGGTTTTCAGGAAGTTACACACTATCCCATTGCGAACGGTATGATGGGAGTATTAGTAGTAATTAGGTAATCCAAAAGCCGTGGATTTGTCTCAAATCTTATTATATGTATCACCCCCAATTCTAGGTGGATTAATTGGCTATTATACTAACGACATAGCCATAAAAATGTTGTTTCGTCCCTACAAACCAGTTTATATTTTTGGGAAAAAAGTACCATTTACTCCTGGGTTAATTCCTAGTAATCAAGAGCGGTTAGGACAAAATATTGCTAATGCGATTATGAAGTCGTTACTGACTCCAGAAGAACTGCAAAATCTAGCGCGGAAACTTTTACAACCTGAACGGTTACAAGGAGGAGTTCTTTGGTTATTACGTTTGCTATTTGAGCAAATTAAAGATGATAAAAACCCCCGCACTACTAAAATTGTAGCGGGAATTTTACGGGATTTATTGGGTGAATCTTTACCCCGTCTTTTGAGGGTATTAGCACGACAAGAAACATTTTTAGAAACTCAAATTAACCAAATATTTGATAAGGTACTACTAGAATTTCAACTCACTGAAGAACAATCTATCCGGTTAGCTGATTGGTTATTAGAGATAGTTTTACCTCCTGATAGATTACGACAAATTATCATTGATTTCTTAACAGATCGGACAATTCAAACTATTGATGAAAGCTTTCGAGAAAAAACCAGTGGTACTTATTGGGTAGTTGCAAATTTGTTTGGTTTAAAGAATACTCTAACTCGGTTACGGACATTTTGCTTAGATGAAAAAGAAGCAACCAATGAACGATTACAAGAATTAATTAAAGATTTAAAAATGCGCGATCGCATTAAGGGATTATTACAGAATTTATCTTTACAAAATCTCCCCGTCGGTACTGTACGTCAACTGCGAAAAACTATTAGGGATAATGTGCGTCAATACCTGCAAAATAGTGGTAGCAATTTACTCAAAGAATTAACAGAATCCGCTGACTGGGAAAGGATCTCTATTGTATTACTAAATCGCTTGAGTAGTTCACCAGCTGTCAATACTTCTTTAGAAATAGTTGCTGGGGATTTGACCTTAATTTTAGAAAAGTACCTAGAGAAAGATTTAGAAATGATTGTAGCGCAAACAATTCCCATTTTATCTATAGATCAAGTAATTGTAGAACGAGTAAAAGCTACATCACCGGCTGAACTAGAAGATGCTATTGAAGGAATTGTCAGAAATGAATTACAAGCCATTGTAACCTTAGGTGGTATTTTAGGGTTTTTTGTCGGTTTATTACAAACCGGATTTTTATTCTTTAATTAACCTAGAAAGCACCTAGTTTATGTATTTTTGGGCGGGCTAGAAGCCCACCCCACAAGAGTTAAAGACAAAGAATTAGGGTTTCTAAAACCACCCAGAAAACACTTTTTTCCTTCTTCTCCTAATTAATAATATGAGCCTGTTTTCCGGTGGTTAATAGCAGTTATCGCATCAGGTTTGAGTAATTTACCATTATCTACAGTTGCATATATTACCCAATGATCACCGCATTCTAGCCGCTGCTGTACTGAACACTCTAGATATGCACAAGCATCGGTTAATACTGTACAACCATTGTCTGCTTCCGCTGTAGGGAAGTTAGTAAAGCGGTTTTCTCCGGGTTGGAAATTTTTGCGGAAATGTTTCATATATTCCAAGTGAATACCTTCAGGGAGGATATTCAGCGCGAATTTACCACCGGGATATAATAAAGATTCGATCGCTCTATCCTTGGCGATCGCTACCGTAATTCCTGGTGGATTAAACGTAGCTTGAGACACCCACGCCCCCATCATTCCCGTAGAAAAATCCCCTTGTTTAGCTGTAATAACGCATACAGAACCGATAATCCGACCTACGGCTTGTTCCGTAGGGGTTGCTGCTTGTTGGGGAACACGGACTTTCTTGGCCTTTCGCAAGCTTTGAGCAAAATCTGTACCGACTTCTTCACAATATTTAAGAGTAACCTCATCAGGTTTAAATTTTACCTTCAAAGTATCAAAACCAAAACGATATCCAGCGTCTCTAAGTTTACCTTCTACTAAATCTAAAGCTTCACCACTCCAACCATAAGATCCAAATACTCCCGCAGGTTTACTATTATCACCCGTAGAAAGAACAATACCTAAAGCAGTATGAATAGGTGTAGGTGCGTGTCCTCCAATAGTGGGAGTTCCAATAATAAAACCATCTGCTTGTTCTACAGTAGTACGAATTTCATCAGCAGAAGCAAATTCACAATTAACAGATTTAACCGCAACTCCACCTTTTGTTAATCCTAGTGCCATTGCTTGTGCTAAAGTTGCAGTATTACCGTAAGCAGAAGCATAAAGAAGTGCTACAGATATTTCTCTATCTTTTTGGGCGCGACTCCACTCATGATAAGATTTTGTTAATTCAATTAAACTAGTACGGACTATAGGTCCATGACCTACAGCATACATTCTCACTTGTAAATCAGAAATTTTTTCCAAAGCTGATTCTATATATGTCGCATGGGGAGCCATAAGACAATTAAAGTAATAGCGTTGATCTTCTTTAAAACTTTCCCAGTGATCATCGAATACTTCTTCACCACAAATATGAGCGCCAAATAACTTATCTGTAAACAGAATTTGCGTTTTTTGATCATAGGTACAAAGTGCTTCTGGCCAACGAGGACTAGGAGTAGGTAAAAATTTTAAAACATGATCTTTACCTAAATCTAGTGTTTCTTTTCCTCGCATAACTAAAACTTTAATATCTTGGTCAGTGAAAGCCGCACGTAAATTATTAGCAGCAGGAAGAGAACAAACAAAAGTAATTTGTGGCGCAATTGCTAAAATTGCTTTTAACGTTGGAACACGATTAGGGTTAAAATGTCCTAAGATTATGTAATCTAATTTCTGAACATTAATTGTTTTTTGTAACGCTTCTAAATAAATTTCTGTAAATCCTTCTGCTGGTGGGTCTGTAATAGCAGTTTTATCTGCTTCTATTAAATAACAGTTAGAAGTAGTACCGCGTTCTAGTGCATATTCAATTTCAAATCTGAGCCGTGATTTACTACGCGCCCTTAGAACTTTTGTATTAGTACCAATAGGTAAAATTTGTACATCTCTGGGTCGGGAATCATTCATAGATACCTGTTGAGGTGAAAAAACTTGAGAAACCCAATTTTTAGCTGATTCAACAGCGTTAGAAAAAGAATCTGGAATTGACATATTAATTATCTGCAACGAGTAAATAATTATCTAGATAATGAACAATTTTTAATTGATAATAGATTATTACCAATTAAAAATAAGTAATGGATTAAATGCAATTAAAAATGGATAATAAAAATTTATTTATTGTTTATTATCCATTATTTATTGTAATTAGTAGTAATTTCCTACTTTGCGATGACGAACTGCTGTAATACCATCGGGTTTAGAAACTTTGCCATCATTAACAATGCAATATAAAATCCAATGATCACTACATTCCATACTATTAATAACTTCACATTCCATATATGCGAGTGCGTCGCTAAGAATAGGTGAACCGTTTTTAGCAGTTTGGATTTTTACATCTGTAAATCTATCAATACCGGGAAGTAAACGTTTAAGAAAATGTTTTTTTAGGTCTTGATAATTCCCTTCTTCAAGAACATTAAGAACAAAATGATCATTGATTTGTAGTAAACTATCAAGAGCGCGATCTTTAGCAACAGCAATAGTAAAACCTAAAGGTTGTAAACTAGCTTGTGTTACCCAAGAAGCAATCATTGCACCACTAACATCACCTTTTTTAGCAGTGACAATATATAAACCATTGCTAATTCTTCCCAACGCTTTTTCCATATTCACGTCAAGAGCTTTGATTTGTTTAATATTGCGTTCTCGTACTAACAATTGTCCTAAACTAGTTCCTGCTTCTTGGCACAGTTGATAGATAGATTCATTAGGTGTTTCTTTGATACGAATAGCTGGGAAAGCTTCTTTAATACCTAAGTCAATAAATTTGCGTCTCAGGGTATCAATTGGTTCATCATCTCCACCATAAGATTCAAATAAACCAACTACTTGTTTATTTTTAGCAACTGCTAATAAAGAACTAATTGCGGCTTGTGCTTTAATTGCACTAGTAGGAGGCATACCAATAATTAAACCGGATGATCTTCCTGCTAACTCTTGAATTTCTTGGCTTTCTGCGGTGCTAAGATCCAATATTTCCACACCGATACCGGATTTTTGTAAACCCTCAGAAATACTATGTCCTAAAAGATCACTATATCCATAACCAGAAACATAAAATAAACCAACAGTAGTTTCTGTTTTCGTTTGTTTCTGACTCCAATTCTGATAAAATTCAGTCAGAATATCAAGATTATGATAAAGCAATGGACCATGGCCATTGGCAATAATTTTAATTTTACCAAGTTCACCCATTCTCTTCATAGCATTTAGTAAAGAACGAGCATTTGGACCCATTAAACAATCATAATAAAAGCGAAAATCAGCTTCAATTGCCTCTAAATCTTCGTCGAAAGTGCGATCATCACAGAAGTGCATCCCAAAAGCATCACAGGTGTAGAGAATTTGAGTTTTGCGATCAAAACTAAAGATAGTATCTGGCCAGTGTAAATTTGGCGCACTAACAAATTCTATTTCATGATCTTGACCAATTTTGATTCGATCTCCACTTTTAACAATGCGTTTAGAAAAAGGTTCATGTACCAAACCTTCTAGAAATTGTAAAGCCACTTTCGATGCTAAAACAGTTGCTCTGGGAGCTAATTGTAAAACATCTTCTACTAAGCCACTGTGATCAGGTTCAGTATGACTAACAATGATATAATCAATACTTTTAGGATTAACTAAACCTTTGAGAGTGTCTAAATAAAGTTGACGAAACTTCTGATGAGAAGTATCAATTAAAACTGTTTGTTCACCCCTAATTAAATATGAATTATAGGTTGTACCATTTTGTAACCCAAATTCAATATCAAAACGATCTCTATCCCAATCAAGAGAGCGAATTGCGGTGGTGTTGGGAGCAATTTCTACAGTTTGTATAGTTAATCGGTTCTGAATGTTCTCTGAGATAGCTACCATGATTTCACAACAGCAAATAAACAATTATTTCTTCTGCCCCCCATTCTCCCTATTATTTTTTTTTAAAGCTGTAATGAAAAGTATATTTTGGGAAATTAAAATTGTGATCATAAATACATTTTTAGAGAGCATTCCCGCTACACTTGTATTAATGATAAATCTCTGTTGATTTTTAAATCTTCATAATTTATCCTTAAACTTTACTATTACTTCATATTTATTTCATAAATGTCTTTTAAGATAATAGAAGGACATTATTTATGTCACTATAAAGGCGTTTTATACGAAAATTAAAAGTGCATAAGTAAATTTTTTGACATACTATGATTACAACAGCGGCAGATTCTAAAAATTGGCTGCAAAGAAGCCGTTATAGTAATCGGGGAAGTATTTATTTATTTGCTCCGATGGTTAATTTTAATGTGATGGCAGAAGTTGGAGATACTCCCCCCTGATTTGAGGTGATTGTACTTATCAGGAAATTTGATGAATAATTCAATAATTACATTTTGATGGTAGTGATAAAATTTCACCTCTATTTTGCAATTGCGTAAAAAAATGTAATTCGATTGAAATAAATATTTTGGTATTTTGTAACTGAATATCTGAATTATAATAGCTTGTTAAACTGCTAAATTATGTGCAGCAATAGTTAGCAATTTGATGTGATGTTAAAGCATTAAATCTCAGTATATCAGTTCTAAACATCAAAAAGTATTTTCTCTAATTTCCAGTTAGTAAATATCAGATTGAAAATTGCCTTGGGTTTTCATATTGGTCATATTATTTTTCTATAAATCTGTTTGATAAAAATGCAGATATAGAAATATATATGGTTATATAGTAGCGAGATTTTTTAGGCATTTCATAATTCTGCCCATCTCCAATATCACATTAGTTAGCAGCAATAAGGTTATGAACAAAGTACAAATATTTTCCAAGTTTAAGCGGCTTCAAGAACTTTTTCTAACTACTTTTATTGGCGATATACCAACAATTTTTGGTGGTGTAAAGTTACGTAATTTACTTTATAAATTTATTTTTTATCGGCTAGGTAGCTCAGTTTATCTTCAAGATGGCATTGAATTTATTGGCACTGATTCTATTGAAATCGGTAATAGAGTTTATATTTTTAAAGGAGTTCGTATAGATGGAAGAGGACACGAAAATAATAGAATTCATCTAGAAAATGGAGTTATTGTTGAGCATAATGTTGTCATAGGGTCACTTGATCATACTTATATCGAAATCGGTCAAGATACTTTTATTGGACCTGGTGTTTGTATTGCTGGACCTGGAAATATTAAAATTGGCAAGCAATGTTTAATTGCAGCCCATACTGGGATATACGCTAATAATCACAATTTTGCAGATCCAAGTAAGTCAATCAAAAGCCAAGGTGTTACTCGTCTGGGAATCGTAATTGAGGATGATTGCTGGTTAGGAGATGGTGTAAAGGTCTTGGATGGTGTCACTATCGGCAAAGGTAGTGTTATTGGTGCTGGTGCTATTGTTACTAAAGATATTCCTCCATTCTCAGTAGCGGTGGGGGTACCGGCACGAGTAATTAAAAACCGCGATGGTAAGGAAGTTATCAAGTTTACAGTCAACTAGATTCCCGACTTCTAGTATTTCAGAATGTCCAAGATTAAAGGATAAACAGGATGAAAACAGGGATTTTATCACCAATTACCAATTACCCATTACCTATTACCAGTCTCAACTAGATAACTAGCAACTTGAGTTATTAGACATCTTGTGAGTTATCAAGCAAGGAGTTGGGGGCTGAAATTACCCAATCAGTCCACTTTCACGGTAAACTCTTTATGTTGCAATAAAAGACATTTACCGTCATGACTGGAGAATTAAGACTTTGGGCATAGAACTACGCAGTTTCGTATTTCTAGACAACCTGCAACCTCAACACGCTGCATATATGGGAACAGTAGCCCAGGGTTTCTTACCATTACCAGGGGATACATCCTTATGGATTGAGATTTCCCCTGGTATCGAAATCAATAAGATTACGGACGTAGCCCTCAAATCTGCTTCTGTCCGTCCCGGAGTGCAAGTAGTAGAACGTTTATACGGACTTTTAGAGGTACATTCTGGCTCTCAGGGGGAAACACGAGCCGCTGGGGATGCGATTTTGGCGTTTTTGGGCGTGAAAAAGCAGGAATGTCTCAAACCCCGTGTGGTTTCTAGTCAGATTATCCGCAATATTGACGCGTATCAAACTCAATTGATTAACCGTACTCGTCGAGGACAACTGTTATTAGCAGGACAAACTCTGTACGTATTAGAAGTTGAGCCAGCAGCTTATGCGGCACTAGCAGCTAATGAAGCGGAAAAGGCAGCACAAATTAATATTCTGGAAGTTCAAGCTGTGGGTAGTTTTGGCCGACTTTATTTAGGGGGAACGGAACAGGATATTTTAGCAGGAGCAGCAGGAGCGTTAGCAGCAATTGAAAATTCACCTGGTAGGGAAAATCCTCAAGGTAAGCGGAACGAATAAACAGTTAAAAGTTAAAAATTAAAAGTTAAAGATTTTTTCTGATCATACAAATGAGGTATGAAACTCTTTAATTTTTGTTAATTTTTGAGCAAGGAGGAAAAAATGGCGAATCAACAACATCTTAATTTATTACGATCTGGGGCAGTTATTTGGATAGAATGGAGAAATCAACATCCTCAAGTTGAAATTGATCTTAGTGGTGCAAATTTATTAGGAGAAAACCTGCGAGGGGCAAATCTCGCAGGGGTAAATTTCAATCAGGTCAATTTAGCTCATGCTTTGTTAGTGCGAACTAATTTTAGTCAGGCAAATCTGAGTAATGCTATTTTTTATGAAGCTAAATTAATTGCAGCTAATTTGAGTCAAGCTAATTTGAGTATTGCTAATTTGAGTGGAGCAATTTTGACCGCAGCAAATTTAAGTTATGTAAATTTAATTGGTGCTGATTTAAGCGGAGCAAATCTAGAAAATGCTATGATTAATGATGCTAATTTAATTGGTACAAATTTTCAAAATGCTAATTTAAAAAATGCGGATTTATCAGGGTCAAAACTTATTCGTAGTCATCTCAGTTTTGCTAATTTAATGGCAGTTAATTTAATTACGGCTAATTTAAGTCAAGCTAATTTATATGAAGCAGAATTAATCAATGCTCAACTTTATCAAGCTAACCTACATCAAGCTAATTTAACTAAAGCTCATTTAGGAAACGCATTTTTATCTAAAGCTAATTTAACGGAGGCTAATTTAACAGAAACCGATTTAAGTTGGGCTAATTTAAAAGGTGCGAATTTAGCAGGTGCAAATTTGCAAGGTGCAACTATTAGGGGAGCAAATTTTCAGGGAGCAAATCTAAAAGGGACGATTTTAGAGGATAAATTAGAATTATTAACCCCAAAAAAATGCAATTAGAAGCAATGGAAAAAACCAGGTTATGATATAAGTTATGATCTAAAACTTAGGATGGACTGCATTAGATTACTCCCAGGGAAAATTATACAGGCGGGAGAAGTAACTATAGATAGAAAGTTGGCAAGTGATAAAGTGAACATAAATACTCTAGTATGCAACATTAATCGCCATCAATTTTTTTTCAAAATCAAATCTGGCCAGATTTGATGTAAAAATATTCCTACTGAAAGAAACTGCTCTCATAAAAATTATGACTATGTATCCTGATTTCCAACGTGCATTCGCCCATCCTGTGCTAAAAGTAATTAGCGGTTTGAATAACTTCAATGCTGCTAGTGTCGCTGCGACTGTTAAAGCCGCTGATTTGGGTGGTGCTACTTTTGTAGATATTGCTGCTGATGTAGATTTGGTAAAGTTGGCTAAAAGTTTGACTAAATTACCTATTTGTGTATCTGCTGTTGAACCGGAAAAATTTGTAACGGCTGTGGCTGCTGGCGCTGATTTGATTGAAATTGGTAATTTCGATTCTTTCTACGCTCAAGGGCGCAAATTTGAATCAGAGGAAGTTTTAGATCTAACTTACCAAACCCGTGCCTTGCTGCCTGAAATTACCCTGTCTGTAACCGTTCCCCATATCCTTACCCTAGATCAACAAGTACAACTAGCGGAAGATTTGGTAAAAGCCGGTGCTGATATCATTCAAACTGAGGGAGGTACTAGCAGTAACCCTATTCACCCCGGTACTTTGGGATTAATAGAAAAGGCTGCTCCCACCTTGGCCGCAGCTTATGAAATTTCCCGTGCGGTTTCTGTGCCTGTACTATGTGCTTCGGGTATTTCTAATGTTACCGCACCAATGGCGATCGCTTCTGGTGCAGCTGGTGTTGGTGTCGGTTCGGCTATTAACCAACTCAATAGCGAAATAGCCATGATTGCCGCTGTCCGTAGTTTAGTAGAATCCTTAGCTACTGTCAATACCCGAATATTTGCGTAATAACTAGGAGTCAGGAGTCAGGAGAATAAGGAAATTTCTCCCCTACTCCCATGTTCCCCGATAATTCAAGACAAACAAGATTTTAAGGTATCAATGACTTTATCTTGTTGTTCTTGGTCTAATTCGGGGAACATGGGTAAAGATAAAACTTCATGACAAACTTGTTCTGATACTGGCAATTGTCCGGGTTGATAACCTAAATTTTTATACACTGGCTGCAAATGTATGGGTAAGGGATAGTAAATCATAGAATTAACACCCTGTTCCTGCATTTGATTTTTCACCCAATCTCGATATTTACCACTTCCACCATTGCGTTCTACTCCAGATACCCGAATTGTATATTGATTCCAGACACTAACCCCTCCAGGAGATTCTTGGGGGGCTGTGATACCAGGAACTAGACTCAGGTGTTGATAATAATAATCAGCAATTTCCTTGCGTCTGTGATTCCAAATATCGAGATAGCGCAGTTTGATTTGCAGAATTACCGCTTGAATAGCATCTAAACGACTATTGACACCGATTTCTTCATGAATATATCTCACTTTACTACCATGTTCTCGCAAAACTCGTAATTGAGTAGCGATCGCTGGATCATTTGTGATTATTGCCCCACCATCGCCACAACCGCCCAGATTTTTAGTAGGGTAGAAACTGAAGCAACCAATATGGCCAATACTACCAACTTTTTGATTTTCCCAACTTGCACCAGTAGCTTGAGCGCAATCTTCAATTACTGCTAAATTATAGGATTGGGCAATTGCCATTAATCCTGTCATTTCTACAGGCAGTCCAAACAAATGTACTGGTATAATCCCTTTAGTTTTTGGTGTAATTGCTGCTTTTAGTTTCTCTACATCTAAATTAAACGTAGTGGCATCAATATCTACAAATACTGGTATTGCTCCTACAGCACTGATAACTTCTGTGGTAGCAAAAAAAGTAAACGGTGTAGTAATAACTTCATCACCTGCACCAATGCCTAAAGCCCGTAATGCTAAAAATAGAGCATCAGTACCAGAGTTACAAGCTACGCATTCACTGACACCATGATAAGCTGCAAACTGTTGTTCAAAATCTGTAACCGCTGGACCACCAATATAACGGCCAGAAGCCAGAACCCCTAAGACAGCAGCACTTACCTCAGTTTTAATGGTGGCATATTGTTGTTTAATATCAAAGGCGGGAATGGAATTTACACTTTTAATCATGAGTTTTTATTTTATTTGCGGACTTTGTTTGTGTATGCGATTTTTAATCGTCAGAACTGGTTACAGCTATAAGTTTGTCAAGTTTTCATTGGTTAAGAGGTACAGAAACTATGCCAGAGCTAATTAAACTGGATATGGTAGATTTGGCTTTAGCTATGGGCTTAATGGCCATTGCCATTGGTATATCGGCCTGGGAACAATTAGGGCTAGAATTAAATTTAAGTGTGGCTACTGGTAGAACTATCCTCCAACTCCTTGTACTGGGTTACATTTTTGACTTTATTTTTGCCCTGAATAATGTTTGGGCCGTAGTAGGGATTTTAGCAATAATTCTCACCATTACTGCAATTATTACTCGTAATCGCATCAGCCGAAAAATCCCCCAGGTGTTACCTTTGGTTGGGATAGCAATTTTTGTGAGTACGGCGTTAACATTGCTTTACACTAACTTTTTAATTATTCAACCAGATAAATGGTATGAACCCCGCTATTTGATTCCTTTAGCTGGGATATTGTTGGGTAATGCTATGAATGCTGCCGTAGTAGCGGGGGAGCGTTTGGTTACTACCATCAATCAATTTCCTACGGAAATAGAAACCCATTTAAGCTTAGGTGCAACTCCCGAACAGGCTATTAAACCCTACCGCAAAGAAGCTATTCGCGCCGCATTTATGCCGACTTTAAACCAAATGATGTTAATTGGTATGGTGACAATACCAACCTTCACCAACGGACAATTATTAGCCGGTGTCACACCTCTAGAGGCTGTATCCTACGAAATTTTAATTATTTTTATGGTAGCTGTCACAAACTTATTCACAACCATTTTAATTACTAAAGGCCTATGTCGGCAATTTTTTAATTCAGCAATGCAGTTAGTTAGGTAATGGATAATTAGGAATTACGCAATTGTGACACTAAAAAATCTGTTGTCAGGTGCGTCAGATATCAACAATTTGGTTATTTACAGCAGTTCCCGATATTATGAAGTACAGATATTAATAATAAAACTCTTGTGGTGCGGGCATCTTGCCCGCACAAGGTGTACCTCACTCAAAGCTACTTGCTGTAAGTAAGTGAACGGAAAAAAACCGACATAAGTAACGAAAAGTAACGAAAAGTAAAGTTACCTGTTACCTGTTACCTGTTACCTGTTACCTGTTACCTGTTACCTGTTACCTGTTACCTGTTACCTGTTACCTGTTACCTGTTACCTGTTCCCTGTTACCTGTTACCTGTTACCTGTTACCTGTTACCTGTTCCCTGTAACCTGTAACCTGTTCCCTGTTACCTGTTCCCTGTAACCTGTTACCTGTACCCTTTACCCTGTCCCTAAAAAATTATTGACAAATTTCCCTAAGTGTGCTGGTGAAATTGGGATAAGATATAGCCGCTGCTTCAGCGCGGTAAATAGTAGTTTTACCAGTAGCATTGAGAGCAGCTATACTCAAACTCATGGCAATACGATGATCTGTATGACTATCTACTTCAGCACCTATTAAGGGAGTACCACCAATAATTTCCATACCATCAGGTAACTCAGTAACTTTTGCACCCATTTTATTGAGTTGTTGTGCCATCACGGTAATGCGATCGCTCTCTTTAACTCGTAACTCCTCCGCATCTCTAATAATTGTTGTGCCTTGGGCAAAAACTGCTGCCACTGCTAAAATCGGAATTTCATCAATTAATCTGGGAATAATATCACCAGCAATGGTACAGCTTTTTAAACCACCGGAACGGACGCGGATATCAGCTACCGGTTCTCCTGCGACTTCCCGCTGATTTTCTAGTTGAATATCTGCTCCCATGAGTTCCAAGGCTTCTAAAATACCGGTGCGGGTGGGATTAACACCGACATTTTCCACTACCAGATTTGAACCAGGAACTATCGCACCCGCAACTAACCAAAAAGCCGCTGAACTGATATCACCAGGTACAATTACCTTTTGTCCATAAAGTTTCGCTCCACCAGTGATAGTAACGCTATTGCTGTCTGGATCTATACTTAATTCCGCTCCATAAGCTCTTAACATCCGTTCACTGTGATCTCGTGATAAAGCCGGCTCTGTGACAGTGGTTTTTCCCTCAGTGTTTAAACCAGCCAGGAGGATACAGGATTTCACTTGAGCCGAAGCAATGGGAGAATGATAATGAATCGGTTGTAAGGCTTGTCCTTGAATGGCTAGGGGTGCTAAAGTATTTCCTTTACGTCCCCAGATTTGCGCCCCCATTTGTTGTAGCGGTTTGACGACACGGGACATGGGACGCGATCGCAAAGAACTGTCGCCTGTGACTGTAAAAAATCGTCCTGGATGGGATGCTAATAACCCCAACATCAACCTCATGGTTGTTCCAGAGTTACCAGCATCTAAGACATCTATAGGTTCTTGGAAATTGCCCAAACCGATGCCTTTAACTGTGACTAATTCTGTATTTAATTCCGAAATTTCCGCACCTAAAGCCCGAAAACAGGCGGCTGTACTGCGGGGATCTTCCCCTAAAAGTAGCCCTTGAATTTGAGTTTCACCGTAAGCGATCGCACCTAACATTAAAGCTCGATGGGAAATAGATTTATCTCCAGGTACACGGATAATTCCCTGGAGAGATAGGCCAGCTAGGGGTGGCTGAATAATTAAGTGATCAGAAGAGTTTGCTTGAGTTTCTAAAGTAATCACAACAGCCGACATCAGGATATAATGGCTTTAAAATAGATATAAAAGCTCAAGAGCAACTTGATTAATTGTCACTATAGGCTTTCAATTTAGGATTTTACCGTCTTTTGGTAACTATTGCCGGCGTTGCATAATTGAACTATGTGAATTAAGTAGGTGGGCGTTAAAAATTGTCGTTGGGGCAAGGGAACAGGTGACAGGTGCTACGCCACGGGGACAGGGAACTCTTAACTGGAAAGATGTTTTGGACAACTTTACTTTTCGTTACTTATGTCGGTTTTTTTCCGTTCACCTACTTATATTCTTGGACAGCTTGAGAAACTTTGTCCAGTAGTTTCTTGTTCTTATCACTTTGCGAACCGTACAGTCTTGCAGAAAAAACAGTAATTAGTTCAATCATATCTGTTACCAATTCTTGCTCACAAGTAGTCTCTTCGATTGATTTATTGATAATTACAACTTGAGTTTCAAATTCTTCGCACATTGTAAAGACAATCTCAGATCCGAATCTAAGCAATCTATCTTTGTGAGTCAATACCAACCGACCAACATCACCTTGCATAATGCGTTTTAGTAGTTTCTGAAGTCCTTTTTTATTGTAATTAAGTCCCGATCCTAAATCAGATATGGTTTCAAATTGCCACCCGTTAGCACTGCTAAAAGCCTCTAGTACCTGTCTTTGTCTCGTTAAATCTTCTTTCTGGTCATTACTAGAAACTCGTGCATAATTAATAGTTATGCGGTCTTCTAGTTGATTAAAATCCCTTGGTGTAATTCTTGTTATGTCTGCTAAATAAAAACGTCTATGTCCACTTGGGCTACGCTCAAATCTCAATTTGCCAGCGTCAGCCCATCTTCGCACTGTTTTAACTGAAACGCCAAGTTTTTTAGCGGCATCTCCTATAGAAATTATCTTATGAGAGTCTTCCATAATTTGTCTATAATTAGGACTACTCCCAATATATAGACTTTACGCTAGTTTTGTCCAGACTTGGGTACAAATTATCTGGCTGTTTGTACTCCTTGAATTTTTCTCTCTCATTGCAGAAGGCAAAATTACTTTATATGGTACAATGACTGACTGCTAATTGAAAAGATTTTGACCATGATAACTTGGTGTTCTCTGTTAATACAACGGTGGGGTAGGATGACAAAATTCCTATCCTTATTCTGTTTATGTCTATTCTTGGTTGTTAGTTGTACTCCTAAACAACAAATAAATACACCATCATCTAGTATTGTTAATACTCCTGTAGGTGATGGTCGGATCACTATAGGAACAACGGCAAAACCAAGAACTCTTGATCCCGCTGATGCGTATGAATTATCATCCTTGAGTTTAATATTTAATATGAGCGATCGCTTATATAAGTATGAACCAGGTAGTACAGAGATTAAACCAGAATTAGCCACAGCATTACCTAAAGTTAGCGCTGATGGTTTAACTTATACTATTCCTATTCGCAAAGAGGTAGTATTTCATGATGATACTCCATTCAATGCCAAAGCAATGGAGTTTAGTATTCAACGTTTCATTGAAAATAAAGGTAAACCGTCCTTTTTATTATCTGATACCATAGCTTCAGTGAAAGCCACAGGAGAATATGAATTAACAATTAAACTCAAAAAACCCTTTGCAGCTTTTCCTTCCTTGTTAGCATTTTCTGGAGTTTGTGCAGTTTCACCAAAATCCTATGAAATTGGGCCTGGGAAATTTCAACCCAATACCTTTGTAGGGACTGGTGCTTATAAATTAGCTAACTATGGAACTGATTCTTTAAGATTTGATGTCTTTGATAAATATTGGGGAACAAAACCCGAAAATAAAGGTGTAAATGTCCAAATTCAAACCAGTCCAGTTAACCTATTTAATGCTTTTAAAACTGGTGCGGTAGACGTGGCTTACCTATCCTTACAACCAGACCAAATTCAGAGCTTAGAAGCAAGTGCTAAAAAAGGAGATTGGCAAGCAATTACCGCTCAAGGTAGTGTAGTTAGTTATATGGTGTTAAATCGTAATCAAAAACCTTTAGATAAAATAGAAGTGAGAAAAGCGATCGCATCATTAATTGATCGACCATTATTAAATAATCGGGTATTATTTTCCCAAGCTGATCCCCTTTATAGCATGATTCCCACAACCTTCAACGTTTCCCAACCATTATTTAAAGACAAATATGGTGATGGTAACTTTGAACAAGCCAAAAAATCCTTAATTGCGGCGGGTTTTTCCAAAGAAAATCCTGCTAAAGTCCAAGTTTGGTATCCCGCAAGTTCACCCACTCGCGGTTTAACTGCACAAACCCTAAAATCCCTGGCCGATACTAAAATGGATGGTATATTACAATTAGAAATTCAAAATGTAGAAGGCGCTACCTTCTTTAAAGAAATTTCCAAAGGTTCATATCCAGTCGCTTTACTTGATTGGTATCCAGACTTTTTAGATCCAGATAACTATGTACAGCCATTTTTAGCCTGTGAAAAAGGTTCAGTTACTAAAGGTTGTGAAATCGGTGGTAGTCAATCTCAGGGTTCATTCTATTATAGTGAAACCATGAATAAACTCATAGATCAACAACGCAAAGAACAAAATCCCCAAGCCCGGAAAAAAATATTTACTGACATTCAAACCCAAGTTTTAACTGATCTTCCTTATATACCCTTATGGCAAAATAAAGATTATGTATTTGCTCAAAAAGGCGTAAATAACGTTAAACTTGATCCCACCCAAAACCTGATTTATCAAACAATTAAAAAGTAGTTGTTCTCGTTCCCCGACTCCGGCTGGGAAAGCCATTTAAAAGCCATTTTAAAGCTCTGTCTCTTGTTAATTATATGATACAGCAGTTCCCAGTATTATGAAGTACAGATATTAATGATAAAACTCTTGTGGTGCGGGCATACTTCGACCAAACTCAGTACAAGTCTTGCCCGCATAAAGTGTATCTCACTCAAGCTGAACTTGCTGTAATATGTATAATATGATGCAGAGCCTCAAAACTGCATTCCTTGTCAGAGACCAGGAACGAGGTTTTTATGAATTTTGAAATTTTAATTAATGAATTTTTAATTAATAAATATGTCGCGTTCCAAAGCATTACAATATTACATAGTTTCTCGGTTACTATTTGCGCCATTGCAACTATTAACTATTATTACCATTGTCTTTCTTTTATTAAGAGCCACACCAGGAGATCCTGCTGATGCAATTTTAGGAGGAAGAGCGCCAGAAAGCGCGAAAGAAGAACTAAGAAAACAACTTGGTTTAGACTTACCAATTTGGTTACAATATCTCAATTATTTAGGTAACTTACTTCACTTTGATTTAGGAACTTCCTTAACCAGTCGCGGCCAAAATGTTGGCGAAATCATCGGTCAATATTTCCCAGCCACCCTAGAATTAGCCTTTGCTAGTATGGCCGTAGCCTTAATTGTCGGCGTTTTAGTTGGTACTATTTCCGCTTCCCGTCCGGGAACTATTTTTGATGTTAGCGGGCGTTTATTTGGGATTATTACTTATGCACTACCCATGTTTTGGGCGGGTATGTTATTACAATTAATTTTCTCAGTTCAACTCGGTTGGTTTCCCAATTCTAATCGCTTTCCCCCTAACCTTCCCGCACCCACAAATATCACTGGCTTATATACAATTGATAGTTTATTAAGTGGGAATTTAAGTCAATTTTTCATATCTTTACATCATTTAGCCTTACCAAGTTTAACTTTAGGAATTTTACTCAGTGGAATTTTTGAGCGCATTGTCAGAGTTAATTTAAAACAAACATTAAAGGCTGATTATGTAGAAGCCGCTAGAGCGCGGGGAATCTCTGAAAATAAGATTTTAGTCTCCCACGCCTTAAAGAATGCCTTAATCCCCGTAATAACCGTCCTAGGATTAACATTTGCTTCTTTATTAGGTGGAGCAATCTTAACAGAAGTCACATTTTCCTGGCCAGGTTTAGCAAATCGCTTATATCAAGCCATTTCTGACCGTGATTATCCCACAGTTCAAGGTGTGTTAGTATTTTTTGGTGCAATTGTTGTCACTGCGAGTATTTTAATTGATATTCTCAATGCTTATGTAGATCCGAGAATTAGATATTAATGAATATTAAGTAGGTTAGCATTAAAAATTGTCGTTATGACAAGGGAACAGGTAACAGGTAACAGGTAACAGGTAACAGGGTACAGGTAACAGGGTACAGGGTACAGGGTACAGGGTACAGGGTACAGGGTACAGGGTACAGGGTACAGGGTACAGGGTACAGGGTACAGGGTACAGGGTACAGGGTACAGGGTACAGGGTACAGTTTGGATATCCTCAATTTTCCAAATCCGACCAAGAAAAAGGCAATTCATTATTATCTGCGTTTATTTGCGTTCATCTGCGTTTAATTTTTGATATTTCATCCTGTACATCTTTTAATCCTGGTTATCCTGATTCAGACATTTCTCTAATTATTTTCATCGTTTCCACACTCACGGTACAAACTCTCATTAATAAATCTATTACCTGTTGTTTATAATCTGCGAAACGATAGGTATTGAATTTTTCCGCAATGGTGGGATCTTTTGGTTTTTTCTCTTTATATTGATCTAATATCCATTCTAAAGCACTACGATTACCTAACATATATTCCCACGCGATTTTAGGAATGTTTGATAATGTGGTGACATCATCTAAGATGATACTATCTTTGGTTTTGTCTGCTTTCAATTTAACTTTAATAGTTTTCTGACGTTCCCTGAGCGAAGTCGAAGGGGTGTCTTTTAAGGGAATATCAAGACGGGTTAGGTTATAAGGTGTAACTGTTTCATAGTTAATATGAATTTCCATGAGTTGTTTTCCCCAATTAACCCATTTTCGGAAGTTTTCATAATAGGGTAAGCGGGGAAATTCCCGTTTTAGGTTGAGTTCGTATTTGGTGCGATAAGCTGGGTTATGTAGGACTGCGTAGGTATAATGAAAGATGTCTATTTTGGTAATTGTTTCATCTTGGTAATGGGTTTGAATTTGTTTTAGTCCCCAGTCGGTTATGTTATCAATGCGTTTTCCTTCTTTGTCGTAAGTATATAATGCAAAACAACTAGATCCTCTTGCACAAAAATTCAAATCACATAAAGTATTAATAGCTAAAACAAGAATATCAGTCTGTTCATTATTCGCAAAACAAATAACATGATTGTTAGAACTTTTTTTAGGGAAAAATAAATGCTGTGAACCTTTTATATCAATGGGAATATAACTAAAATAGATATATCTCTTTACGAAAGGTCTATAATGGGATTCTCTTAAATCTTCTTGATTAAAAATATCTGTTTTTTCTTTTCTTAATTTATCTCTTTTTATCATTTTACTCCATTTAATTAAATTTCTTTCACTAAGAAATTTATCTAAAACAGGATTAGATTCTTGCTTTATATCTTGATATTTGTTATCTTTTTTATATTGAATCCATCTTTGAACCTCATAATTATATTCATCAATAAAGAATATACTTTTATTTTCTAAATTCTCTAAATCAGTATCATATACCCATTCATCTCTATTAGTAGCGACTCCATTAGAACATACCTCAAAAATAGATTTATTCTTTTTATCAGCTATAGAAATTAGATCATCAAAATCATTATCAGTTAAATCAATCCAGTTATTTTGATGATCAGGTTTAATATGTTCAAAAGCAAAACAATCAAATTTAGTTTTTCCTAAAAAATCAAGTTTTTCTTGTGCTGAATTAAAATTTTCAGTATTACAATACATAATTTTGCAAGGTAGCTTATTTTTGGATTTTATTTTAATCATAAAGGTAATAGCAACGCCAGTAATAATGTTAAAAACATTACCTGTTGTATCACCTTCTCTAATATCTCCACCTAAGTCTATTATATAAATATAATCAAATTCGTTGATTAAACTTTTTCTAAACCCATCAAAGCCTTTTGCATTAATGAAAGATGAATTAGTAATAAAAGCAATAATTCCATTATCTCCTAGTCTATCAGTAGCCCATCTAAAAAAACGAGAATACATATCATAAACTTTAGTTTTTTGTGCTGTACTTTCCTTAACATAAGTAGCCTTAATTAACTTATCTATTTCTGAGTATGCACGATTTTTGTTATTATCATTTTCATTCTGTTGATTTGCATTATAAGGAGGATTACCAATAATCACAGAAATAGTTCTATCATTCTGTCTTTTGATTCTCGCAGTATTCTCCACAGTCATAGCAAACAAATCCAATTGCTTACCCTCAAAAGAGGTATTATCCAAAGTATCCACAAAACAAATATTTTCAAACTCCTCATACACCCCCATTTTCTGCTTATAGGTAAATTCAATATTCAAATTCGCAATATAATAAGGTAAAATAGCCACCTCATTACAATGAATCTCATGTTTATATTTGTGCTGTAAACTATGGGTTGGTAAATAATCAATTAACTCCGTAATAAAAGTCCCCGTTCCCGTCGCAGGATCTAAAATCTCCACATCTTTATCTGCTAACAACTTTCCAAAATGTTTATGTACTAAAAAATCTGTACTCTCTATCATAAACCGGACAATTTCATTCGGAGTATAGACAATTCCTAACCTATCCGCAGCTTTGGGATTATAAGCTTTATAAAAGTTCTCATACAATGCTTTGAGAAACTTCTGTTTTTCTTGATGATTAACAATATTCGCAGCAGTGCGTCTAATTACTGCATAATATCTTTCAATACTTCCTAAAGTATTTCTCTTTAAACTTCCAGTAAAAAAGGTGGAAATTACCCCTTGTAATTCCCGCGCAACGTTATTTTCTTGATGAAATTGTGACTCACTAAATATATTGATAAAGATGTCTTCTGTTAAAATATGTTGGATGATCATTTCCTGAATATCTAACAAAGTAATTTCAGGATTTATGGACTTTTGACAAATATTAAAAAACTTATCTCTGGCGTTTTCAAATAATATATTATTACCCTCTTGACATTTTATCAACTTTCTGAGAGAATCTAAAATAATGGGTAAATCCTGCCTAAATGTATCTATTGCTTCCCGAAAGTCCCGCACTTCAGGACGGACATAATTAATAAAGTTATTAATAATACTATCTACCGCGTCAGCATCGCCCATAGTCACGCGCTGGGTTTCTTGTCCAGATTGAATTAAAACCGCAGTTTGAGAGTCTTCAAATAGTATATTACTATCGGGATAACCTTTATTTAATTTTTTTTCTATTTCCTCGTCTAATTTGTCGTATTGGTCTTTACTTTCCCAGTAACCCCAATCTAAACGCAAAGCATCTTTGATTGTCCCGTCGGGATAAACAATTTTCCCGTTTGGTAGTTTGTAATCTAGTTCGGGAATGAGGAGAAAATCACGGGGTTTACAATATTCGTTTAAGAGGTTTTGGAAAGCGACGCGAATGGATGTTTCTTTGCGAGAACCACCATATTGAATGATTTTTTCTACTTCCGCTTGGTATTGAGTAACGAGGAGTCTGGACATAGTTGAAAAATTGATATAGTAAAAATTGATATTGATATAGTCATGGAGTATTTATATTTTAATCATAGCATTTTCTGGTCAGAATCAGGATGTAATTGATCCTAAAAATCCTGAAAATCCTCAAATCCTGGTTATCCTGATGCAGACAATTTCTTTTTTTTATCGAACCACAGAGAACACAGAGAAAATGTCAAAATTATCTGCGTTTATTTGCGTTGATCTGCGTTTAATTTTTGATATTTCATCCTAAAAATCCTTAAATCCTGGTTATCCTGATGCAGACAATTTCTTTTTTTTATCGAACCACAGAGAACACAGAGAACACAGAGAACAAAGAGAACAAAGAGAACAAAGAGAACAAAGAGAAAATTATCTGCGTTTATTTGCGTTGATCTGCGTTTAATTTTTGATATTTCATCCTGAAAATCCTTAAATCCTGGTTATCCTGATGCAGACAATTTCATTTTTCCACAGATTTCGCTATCATCCCTAATTGTAAACCGGGAGGAAAATTACCCTCTTCCTTAATTCTTTTGATTTCCGATGAAGTAATAGGTAAATTTAACCTTTGTGCTAATGCTTGAACAATGTCCCCCCTATCAATAATTCCAGCAACAGTATCAGCAGGAGAAAGAACGGTAATTCGGGGTAACTGTTCAGCTTCCAGTTTATTAATTACCTCCGCTAAAGAAGTAGATTCCACAACAGTTGGAATTGCTGTTAATGGATGAACAATAGTTTGTAAAGTTTGATTTTCCCATTCACTTCTTTCCGTAGTTCGCAAATCATTAATCCCCACCAAACCGCGATAACGACCATCAGCAGCAGCAAAATAAACTTCAGGTACAGTCGTTTCTAAAAGATATAAATCAGCGAATTGTCGCAAAGTTTGATTAGCATCAACAACCCGAAAATTACGAGTCATAGTATCAGCTGCTACTAGATTTAGTAGCGTTTCCTGCAATGTAGTTAAACGGTCATAACTGTTAGCATTGCGAACCGCAAACCAGCCAATCAAAACCACCCATAAACCCGTGATAAATTCCCCAGTCAAAAAATCAATAATAAACCCTAAAGCGATCGCACTGTAACCTAAAATTTGTCCAGACCTTGCAGCCCAATGTACTGCTTGAAAACGGTTTCCTGTAATTTTCCATAAAGCAGCTTTTAAAACCTGTCCTCCATCCAAAGGTAAACCAGGAATTAAATTAAATAAAGCCACAACCAAGTTAATTCTCGATAAATCTCCCGTCATTTCATTCAGGAGGTTACTATCAGGAATTACAGTCGCTATTAGACCCAGTAGAAAAAATAGAATCACACTTACCGCAGGACCTGCGATCGCTACCTGAAAAGCCAGTCCTGGAGTTTCCGATTCCTCCTCAATGGCCGCAACTCCCCCAAACAAAAATAAAGTAATAGAATTAACTTTAATTCCCTGGAATTGTGCCACCAAACTATGTCCTAATTCATGCAGCAACACGGAAACAAATAACAGCAGTGCCATAATTAAACCAGCACCCCAACCCGCGACAGTCCCCCATTGTTGGTAAGTTAAACCAAAATTGAGAGTTGTTAACCCCAAAATTAGAAACCATAAGGGGTCTAAAAACAAAGGAATGCCAAATAAAGAACCTATTTGCCAATTTGTTTGCATTATTAGATATTTCCAGAAATTTTTTTATAGTCAGAAATGTAGGTATAAGTAGGTGAACGGAAAAAAAACGACATAAGTAACGAAAAGTAAAGTTGCCCAAAACCTCTTCCCAGTTAAGAGTTCCCAGTTAAGAGTTCCCTGTTCCCTGTCCCCGTGGCGTAGCACCTGTTACCTGTTACCTGTCACCTGTTACCTGTTACCTGTTCCCTTGTCATAACGACAATTTTTCACGCCAACCTACTTAACTCTAGGATAGACAATTTCCCGATTTTGATCACTATAGAGAAAGCCATATATCCGTTTCAACCCCCGACTTCTCTGAGAAGTCAGGGAGATCAATATCTTATCTTGTTCAAAAAAGCAACAAGTAAATTCATTACCTATTGCTGATGACAAAAAAGAATATTAATCCAATTACAAACGACCAATGTTAGTCAGTCCTAACACAATACCAATACCAATTACATGACCAAAAGCCATTGCCCCAATGAATCCTGGTACACTTACAGGTAATATAGGCATCCCAGGTCCAACTTTAGCAGATTTCAGTGCAAAAGTGAATAAAAGCACAACTGCGCTGCTGGCGCTGATAATGATGCCTACTGTAGGACTCCACACCGGTGTAACAGGAACAGATGCTGCGGCTAATAAGATTGATGACATGAAGGTGTGTTCTCCTCAATGAAAAAATGAATATTACAGAATTATAAAATTACATCAGACAAAGCAAAACTTTTTAAGTTAAATTAATATACATTTGTGATTATTTGTAACTTTTCAGATATTAAGCCTTTGCTTCACTATTAAATGCGTGTTAAAATTTGCGGCATTACTCAACCACAGCAGTCTATAGCCATAGCGTCCCTGGGTGCAACTGCACTAGGATTTATCTGTGTTCCTGATTCTCCTCGTTACGTTACTATAGCTCAAATTCAGACCGCTATTACTCCCATTTCCCAAAATATTGATAAAATCGGCGTTTTTGCCAATACCACTATTTCAGAAATTAGTCAAGTAGTTACGGAGTCTGGTTTGACTGGTGTGCAGTTACATGGAGAAGAAACACCAGAATTTTGCCATCAATTACGTCAATTTCTCCCCCAAGTAGAAATTATCAAAGCTTTCCGAGTCCGCAGTTTAGAGCATCTACAAACCACCAGAAATTACACCGATTATGTAGATACTCTACTACTTGATGCTTACCATCCACAACAACTAGGAGGAACAGGACAAACTTTAGATTGGTATCAGTTAAATCAGGAATTTAGCCCCAGTCTTCCTTGGTTTTTAGCGGGAGGACTCACACCAGATAATATTTTGACTGCGTTAGCGCAGATTAAACCCAATGGTATTGATTTATCCAGTGGTGTCGAACACTCACCAGGTCACAAAAATTTAGCTAAAGTGGCTTTATTGTTTGAAAGGCTTGCTAATTGGCCAGTAGTCAGTAGTCAGTAGTCAGTGGTAATGGGAAAATTTTTGTTACCTATTACCCATTACCCATTACCCATTCTTCACTAAAAGAAGGACGCTTGGTGACGAATCAAGTTGAAAAATTCCTCACGAGTTTTTTGTTCTTCTTGGAATACACCCACCATGGAACTAGTCACTGTCCAAGAACCGGGTTTTTGCACTCCGCGCATCACCATACACATATGACTAGCTTCCATGACCACAGCAACACCTTTGGGTTCGAGAACTGTTTGCAGTGCTTCCGCAATTTGTCGAGTTAGTCTTTCTTGGACTTGCAATCTACGAGAATACATCTCAACAATCCGCGCTAATTTACTTAATCCTACAACCTTTTGATTAGGAATATAGGCAACGTGCGCCCTACCCATAAAAGGTAACATATGATGTTCACACAAGCTAAAGAAGTTAATATCTCTAACCAGTACCATCTCATCATGTCCTTCATCAAATATCGCACCATTGATGAGGTCTTCTAGGGATTCATTGTAGCCACTAGTGAGAAACTTCATAGCTTTAGCTACACGCTTGGGCGTTTTCAGAAGTCCTTCTCGTTCAGGATCTTCCCCTACTCCCACTAGCATTGTCCGTACAGCTGCCATCATTTCATCCATTGTTTCCTCAGATGGTGGATGTATTTCTGCTGCTTTACCACCGTGAGTGTTGCGGTCTGGTCGAACATTGATAGTTTCTGCTAAATCAGGAATCAGGGGAGATTGAAAGCGATTAGAACCGTTTGAACCAGCGATAGTCATGATTAAATTTTAGTAGTTAGTCAGTGGTCAGTGGTCAGTCGTCAGTGGTCAGTGGTCTGTTGTCCGTTGTCAGTTGTCTGTTGTCCGTTGTCAGTTGTCAGTTGTCAGTTGTCAATTATCATTCATAGAGATAAATAACGAAATCACCAATTAGAAAACAGAAGGTTTCACCTTCCACTTTTAATGTGCGGCTTTAGCTACGGACTCTAATTTATCTTGAGAACGGCTGACTAATGCTACATCTATCCCAGCTTTGGCATAAGCTAAAGCTGTTGCTGTCCCAATTCCGCTACTATCCCCAGTCATCAAAGCCCGTCTTTTTTGCTCAAAATTCATGATATTTGCCAACTTTTTGCCAGTGCTGTGAGCCAACAGCTACTTATAAAATCAAGTAAATACAAATGCTTATAGCTGAGAGGATTGTTAAAAATCTTGAAGCAGCCATAGGCAATTATAGCATTACTGTAATTCTATGGGATTGTCTTGAATTTTTTTAGCTTCACCAGCAGCAGCCGCTCATTTACCTATCAGGGAGATAAATAATATTAAGACTTACGCAAATGTCACACTAAAAAATCTGTTGTAGGGTACGTCAAATATCAACAGCACCCTACCAATGTCCCAGTTGCCTAAGTCCTGGTTATGTTATGCGGCTGATCACCTTGGGATAGCTGTAAGTATTTCACTGAGCAAGTTCTGTAAAAACACCAATATTACGGAATTTATCATAACGGAGTTGGCGACGTTCAGCGGGGGTGAAACGGTTAAGTTTATCTAAGTTTTCTACCAAGGCTTGTTTCAAATTAGTAGCCGCTGTTAATGGGTCAGAATGTGCGCCACCCAAAGGTTCAGGAATAATTTCATCAATAATTCCCAAATTTTTCAGATCATGGGAGATAATTTTTAAGGCTACCGCTGCTTGGGGAGATTTACTGGCATCTTTCCACAAAATTGCAGCACAAGCTTCCGGGGTAGCAACTGTATAAACTGAGTGTTCAAACATCAGTAAATGATCGCCAACACCAATACCCAACGCCCCACCGGATCCACCTTCACCAATAACTGTACAAATAATGGGTACGTCAAAGCAGAACATTTCCCGCAAGTTATAGGCGATCGCTTCTCCTTGTCCCTGGTGTTCCGCTTCTATGCCCGCCCAAGCCCCAGGAGTATCAATAAAGCTCAAAATTGGCATATTAAACTTATTGGCGTGTTCCATGAGCCGCAGAGCCTTACGGTAGCCTCCAGGCGCAGCCATACCAAAGTTCCGGGCAACGTTATCTTTGGTATCCCGACCTTTTTGATGTCCTAACATCATTACCGGTTGTCCAGCCAAACGGCCGACACCACCCACTAAAGCGGGATCATCTCCGCCACAGCGATCGCCGTGTAACTCCATCCACTCATCACTGATAGACTGAATATAGTCTAAAGTGCTAGGTCGGCGAGGATGACGAGCTACTTGTAGTCGTTGGGATGGTGTCAGACTACTAAAAATCTCCTCCCGCAACTGCATAGCCCGTGCTTCCAGTTGGCGAATTTGTCCGGAAACATCAACACCATTCTCTTCAGCTAGTTGGCGAATTTGCTCAATTCGAGTGGCCAATTCTGCTAAAGGCTTTTCAAAATCTAATAGTAGCGGTTTACGCTCAGTTGTTGCCATATTAAGGGAATAGGGAATAGGGAATAGGGAATAGGGAATAGGGAACTCTTAACAGGGAATAGGGAATAGGGAACAGGGAACTCTTAACAGGGAATAGGAAAACCAGGAGAATATTTATCTTTGCCTCTTGCCTCTTGCCTCTTACCCCTTGCCTCTTGCCTCTTGCCTTTTGCCTTTTGACTAAACTACCAATGGTCTAAAACCGTGTTTGATAGACACTCGACCAATTTGCTCCATTTTGTCTACGGTAATCTGATTACGACCCCAAGAAAAGTTTGTATATAACTTCTCAAATTCCAGTAGCATTGACTCGGCAAAACAAGCAAATAATTGACGGCCTGGTACATCCATATTGACAATTTTCATAATTTTCCAGTCAATATCTAGGGAATGCTCCACAATGCCACCATTTAACACATATACCCCCGGATGCTGGATTTTTGTGCCTAAGTTTTTAGGATAACCACCATCAATTAATAGACAGGGTTGCTTTAATGTGGTTGGATCAATTTCTACGCCTTTGGGCATACTAGCCACCCAGACGACAATATCCGCTTCGGGTAATGCCTCCTGTAACCCCATTATTTTACCCCGTCCTAGTTCTGCTTGTAGTTCTTGCAAACGTTCTTGATTTCTGGCAATTAATAGCAATTCTTGGACATCTGTTTTTTTATCTAACCAGCGGGTTACTGCGCTACCAATATCCCCCGTCGCCCCACACACAGCCACAGTTGCTTGGGATAATTCAATTCCTAGTTTTTGGGATGCTGTTTCTACTTGCTTGCAAATAATGTAAGCTGTATGAGTATTGCCTGTAGTAAAGCGTTCAAACTCTAGATTAATATTGCGAACTTGTTTAAACTGTTCTAAATTAAAGTTTTCAAAGATAATTGAGGAAAATCCCCCCAAAGCTGTAATATCAATGCCATGCTTTTGTGCATGAGCCATAGCGTTGAGGATTTTGCGTGTTGCGGCTTTAATCCGCCTATTAGCCAGCATTTCCGGTAAAAAACAAGATTCTACATACTTTCCTTCTATTTTCTGTCCCGTAATACTGGTGACAGTGATATGATCAACTATTTGTGGCGGGGCGCTACACCAAAAGTCTAGCCCTTGATCGGCATATTCTGGATATCCCAATTCTTGAGCTACTGATTGAGCGTGTTCTAAACTAGTCAGATGTCCAATTAAACCAAACATGGAGTGATATATTAGGCGTGTGCTGTCGTGCAAAACTTGGGAATTATTCAGCAATCCTCCGGGGTAACGAAATTGTCACCCCTATGGTTAGTATTTAAGCAGTTGCGAGTCCGTAAGCAGAAAGACGCATGATGTCACGGGTGGTAAAGCCTATGTTACTTAATGCTTCGCCATATTGAATCATGAAGTCTTCTACTAGAGCGTCTTTTTCCATTGCTAGAACTTTGGCATCGTCTGCTACTTCATTCAGCATTTTCCAGACAATGGGCAGATTTTGACGGTTTGCTTGCTCTAATTCAGCCTTGGATTCTGTAAAGTTTTTTTGCAGCCACACCTCACCAAAGTTAAGATGACTGTATTCTTCTTTGACAACTCCTTCTGTAATTTTCTTGGCAAAGTCGTCAGCCACGGGAATATATATGTTATAGGCTGCGATCGCAAAACATTCAATAATTAAAGATTGAATTAGCAAACAAGTAACTATTTTACCTTCTGCTGCTGCGGTTTGGAAGTTTTTGTGCAATCCTGAGAAAAACTCCTTGGCAAATTCCAGATCTGGAGTTACTTTTAAATTCTTTCCACAGGCTTCAAATCCCTTTTTGTGGCGACTTTCCATTTTTGACAGGCGAATTAATTCCTCTGCTTGTGCCGGTAATAGTTGAGATAATGTTATGTAATTTTCGTGGGCTTCTTGTTCCCCTTCAATGACGATAGCATTAATGCGGCTATAAGCATCTTTATATACTTCACTTTGGAAATCAATTTCTTCACTTTGGACATCAATTTCTTTGACCTGGTCTAAAATCTGCTGCATATTCTGTATTACTCCGTTAACCCTACTCATTGGATACAAAAACTTAACTTGCCCGATAAAATTGGGGATAATGATCACTGTGATTTAATTTAACTTAACAAGGAACTATAGTGATTAGATTAGTTTTTACTGATGTTTTAGTACCAGAAAAACAAATACATGAAGTCATAACCAATGTCCAAGCTAAATTGGAATCTCAAAAATGCCAATTTTTTAAGCCTGTTAGTGGTGCTAACAGGTGTATTTATCGTTTTCCTGCCGCTAATTGTGATTTTCTCCACATTTCTGGGAGTTTAGGTAACAAAAGCAGCGATTTTCCCCAGTAATTGGACTCTAGCCAATTATCGGGCGCTATGGAAAGAAAGTTTTGACTGGCCTTTACTAATTCTACCTTAGTAGCGATCGCAGTTTAAGTTAATTCAGATTTTATAGCCTTTACTATTTCAACTGCGGTGTCAAAATAAGTAATTAAACGCAGATAAACGCAAATATGCGCGGATAAATCTGTATTTCAGCCAAATAGGAATTGACTAATTAGACATCTCCAGATCGGAGTTTTGATAAAAAATAGATTATTCTCTATACTGAGTTAAATATAATTTTATTTAAAAAAACATAAAATATGCAAAATCTAGGTTTAATTTTAATCATTATCTCATTTTCTCCCTGGTTAGCCATCGCTGTCATTGTACCATTTTTACCGATTTCCCTGGCTCAAAAAGCCCTATTAGTACCAGCTTTATTAGTCTTGGACGAAGTTTTGTTTTGGCCAGGGGTGCTGTTGGTGGGAAAAGAAGTGGTGCAAAAGTATAGCCGTTATTTCAGTTTTCGCTATTTGCGAATATTACTCAAAAGATGGAAGCACAAAAATCGCCAAAGATGGTAATTAGATAGAATAGCGATTGATAAAATCCCTGTGTAGGTTAGGAAAATGGCAGCACGAAAATTGAACGAAACTGAACTAACACTAGCTCTCAAGAGTTTACCAGGATGGCAAATCAAAGATGGCAAATTGTACAAAGAATATAAATTTAACTCTTTTGCAACTGCCTTAGGTTGGATGGTTAGTGTCGGTATTTATGCGGAAAAAATGGGACATCACCCGGAATGGTTTAATGTTTACAACACTGTTATAGTTGATCTTACTACCCACGATATTGGTAATGCTATCAGTAATTTAGATGTTGAACTTGCTAAAAAAATGGATGAATTAGCAGCACCGCTGTTACCCTAAATAAGGAGGAATTGGTAACACCCGAAGCTAATTTGTTTCCTGGATTTGTAAGCGGATAGTATGTTCTATTGCGCCGCTTAGTTGCAGTTCCATGATTTCACCACCAAGGGGTTCTATACAAGTGAGGAGCGATCGCAGGTTAGGTGTACTTGCACCCGTATCTACATATAACCTATCCGCTAAATTACCAATTTTTTTCCAAGTCATATACAACTTAGCAATACTTTGTTCGATTTGAGATGCTTGATTTACCAAGTCAGCAGCAATACTTAAACAACCGACTCTTTGGGCTTCTTCTAATGCGGTTTCAATATCTACATCTTCCGCTATTAACGCTTGTACCTGAGCAGCAGATTTGAGATATTTAGCTAATTGACGGGCTTCTGAAGTCGCTTGTTTAACAGTATCAACGTCAGGATTGGCGGCTATATCCCTTTGTAATGCCTTTTGGTGCAGTTCGGGCAGTTTTTCCATTTCCTTGACTAGAGGGGCAATGTAGCGCGGTGGGAGGCTGTTATCGGCGGCTTTTTCCCTGACTTCTTCCGGTAATAAATCGGAAGACATGGCTGTCCATTCGTCACTGAGTTGACGGACCTCTCGACGGGTAATGCGATCGCCTTTTTGTGCCGCTTCACTAACCATCTGTTGTACTTCTGGTACAGCTTTGGCAGTTTCGACAAAAGCCCGTTTACTAAAGTTATTAACTGTGTCTGGGTCGAGTTTGCCATCAGAAATCAGGGTATCAGCACTATTAGCCAATTGAATCCAACTGTAGGCCTGGGTTTTACTGATTTCCCGTTCTTTAAGCCATTTAAGAAAACCTGTACCGCGCCCATCTCCGCCTTTTTTTTCTCTGTCACGGATAGAACGTAAAATCCGGCCTCGCCAAATTTCGGTTTGCAAATCAAAACGATCACATACCTGCCATGCTACATCAAGTTGTTGTAAAAAATCAGACTCAGGAATTTGTTCATCTTCTGGATCGGGTAGTTGAAAATCTAAATCCGCTGGTTGTTGGAGTGCAGCAGCAATGTCATTCATGGAGTCGGTATCTTGCACGATGGATAAGTAGTTGGGGTATGCGACTTGTGCTTATATTCACATAACCTAATATTTATTATTCTGGAAATTGGTGAATAAAGCAAGTTAGTATTTTACTGCAAAAATTTAATTTTAGGGGACTGGGAAAATGAGAAAATGAATAAATAAATAAACAAAAGATCAGGATGCAGACGAAAGATGAAAATCAAAAACTTTTCCCTATTCCCTTCTTTATGAATATACAAACTGCCAAAATACTAGATGGTAAGGCATTAGCCGATAAAATTCAAATAGAACTCAGCGAGACAATCACTAAATTACAGGGTAAAATTGGCCGACCTCCTGGTTTAGCAGTATTAATGGTTGGTGATAACCCAGCATCAGCCGCTTATGTCCGCAATAAAGAAAAATCCTGTGCTAAAGTGGGAATTACCTCTTTTGGTAAACACTTCCCCACCCAAACCAGTCAAACTGAACTGGAGGAAGTCATTGCTGAACTCAACGAAGATGAAAGGGTAGATGGAATTTTGGTACAATTGCCCTTACCCAATCATTTAGATGCTGTCAGTCTACTACATCGAATTGCACCGGATAAAGACGCTGATGGACTCCACCCGGTGAATTTAGGGCGACTGGTACGGGGTGAAACAGGTCTACGCAGTTGTACTCCTGCGGGTGTGATGCGCTTATTAAGGGAATACAAAATTCCTTTACAGGGGAAAAAAGCCGTAGTGGTAGGACGTAGTATTTTAGTAGGGAAACCCATGGCATTGATGTTATTAGAGGCTAATGCTACAGTCACAATTGCTCATTCAAAATCTCAGAATTTACCGGACATTACCCAAAATGCTGATATTCTCATTGCAGCCACAGGTATTCCGGGGATGATTACCGCTGATATGGTAAAATCGGGTGCGGTTGTGGTAGATGTAGGGATAAATCGAGTTACAGATAACAGTGGCAAAAGTCGTTTGGTTGGTGATATTCAGTTTGAAGCGATCGCTAATGTAGCAGAATATATTACCCCTGTTCCTGGTGGTATCGGTCCAATGACGGTGGCTATGTTACTGCAAAATACTGTTTCTAGCTATTTACAAAGAACAGACAATTGAGAAATAATTTTTATGAATGCGGCTTCAAACTCCTGGAGATTGTAAACTTTGAATCTCCAATCCAAAATTTAAAATCTAAAATCTAAAATTCCGTGAGTGTTTCCGTCCCCAACCTCCGTAAAATTAGTATACAGATCGCAAACAACAGCCCCATATTTTGAACAGTTAAGAGGAATACAAAGCATGGTAGCAACGGATGAAAAATTGACAACCCCAAAAAAATCAGAGTCGGCTAGTTTTAACCTCGCTACCTATCTCAAAGAACGACAACAGCTTTGCGAACAGGCTTTAGATAATTCCATTACCGTGACTTATCCAGAAAAGATTTATGAAGCCATGCGCTACTCCCTCTTAGCTGGAGGTAAACGAGTTCGTCCCATTCTCTGTCTAGCTACCGCCGACATGATTGGTGGCACAATAGAAATGGCCATGGCCACAGCTTGCGCGGTAGAAATGATCCATACCATGTCACTGATTCATGATGATTTACCCGCTATGGATAATGATGATTATCGTCGTGGTAAATTGACAAATCATAAAGTCTATGGTGAAGATGTGGCTATTTTAGCAGGAGATGGTTTATTGGCCTTAGCTTTTGAGTATGTGGCCGCCCAAACTCCTGAAAATGTACCCAAGGATAGGGTTTTACAAGTAATTATTCGTCTGGCCAAGGCTTTGGGTGCGGCTGGCTTAGTCGGTGGCCAGGTAGTAGATTTAGAATCGGAAGGTAAATCAGATATTTCCCTAGAAACTCTGAATTTTATTCATAATCACAAAACCGCAGCCCTGTTAGAAGCTTCTGTAGTTTGTGGAGGAATTATTGCCGGTGCATCTGCTCAAGATGTGCAAAAACTAACTCGTTATTCTCAAAATATTGGTCTCGCTTTCCAAATCATTGATGATATTCTAGATATTACTGCTACCCAAGAACAGTTAGGTAAAACCGCTGGTAAGGATCTAGCAGCTAAAAAAGTCACCTATCCTAGTTTGTGGGGAATTGAAGAATCTCGCGCTAAAGCTCAACAACTAGTTGCTGAGGCTTGTGCTGAATTAGAATTTTATGGGGAAAAAGCTATTCCTCTCCAAGCGCTCGCTCATTTTATCACCAGCCGCAATCACTAACCTCTATTTTGGATTTTGGCGGCTTGTATCCTCATTTTTCCTCCACACAACCACTACTCACACTTACTAACCTCACCAAAATACCATGCAGGACATAGGCATAGGCGAAATTATTAACAACCGGGTGCTGTTGGTTGCGCTTGTAGCTTGTTTTTTGGCTCAAGGATTAAAGCTGATCGTTGAGTTAGTCAAACACCAAAAATTAGATGTGCGTGTCCTAGTCACGACTGGGGGTATGCCTAGCGCCCATTCAGCCCTAGTGACAGCCCTAGCAGACGGTGTAGGACAAACTTTGGGCTGGGCATCTCCAGAATTTGCTCTAGCTGCGGTTTTTGCTATTATTGTTATGTATGATGCTGCTGGTGTCCGTCAAGCTGCCGGTAAGCAAGCCCGGATACTTAATCAAATGATTGATGAATTATTTCATGAAAAACCGGACTTTTTCCAAGACCGTCTCAAGGAGTTATTGGGACATACACCAGTTCAAGTTATTGCTGGTTCGGTTCTGGGTGTAACTATTTCTTGGTTAGCTAGGGCGGCCTACTAGTCATTGGTAATTGCCCGGATTTCCCAGATGATCAACCTATTACAAATGGTGTTGGTTATCCTTTGTGATACAATAGTATGGCAAGTAGATACGCAGCATATATGACAACCATACTTAGAGAAAAAGCATTAGTCTTTCTGCGTCGGGCTTTGAATAACCCAAACGCTGATTTTCGTGATGCACAATGGGAAGCTATAAGTAGGTGAACGGAAAAAAACCGACATAAGTAACGAAAAGTAAAGTTGCCCAAAACCTGTTCCCTGTTCCCTTGTCATAAGGATTTAAGGATTGACACAATTTTATGGCATTTAGCAATTATAAAAGTATTAGTTCAGTCATTAAAAAATTTCAAATCAAGTATGTGCAATCTAATTTTATGTTGGAAGTAGAATTTCCGGCTAAGGAATCTTTTAAGGAGGAATTAGACTTGCTATTTACAGATGGAGTTATTGATAACTCGGAAGATGCTATTTGTGAAAATCTCATTTATCCAGTATTGAAAGAAGTATGGAAACCTTACCGAAGTAAATTAACTCTTTGGAGTCATGAAGCATTAGCTTATGATGAGGATTTATCAGGTATTCCTGATTATACTGTGACACAGCGAAACTCTTTAAGTACAATTGTTTTTGATAAACCTTATTTTTTGATAGTTGAAGCTAAACAAGACAAATTTGAAGAAGGTTGGAGTCAGTGTTTAGCTGAAATGATCGCAGTTCAGAGAATTAATGATGATTTTGTTAGTGATATTTTTGGAATTGTTTCTAACGGGAAAATATGGCAATTTGGAAAGTTGGTTGGTGATGTATTTACTCGAAATAAAAATCTGTATATGATTCAAGATTTAGATAAATTATTTGCTGCGGTGAATTATATTTTCCAACAATGTGAATTAAAAATCCAAAAACATTAAAATAATTTCTCGTTCCCATCTCTCGTTCCCATACTCTATATGGGAATGAATTCTAGAAGGCTCTGCCTTCAAAAACAGTGGAGTCTGGAGTCAGAGCCTCTGTGATAGCATTCCCAGTCTCCGACTGGGAATGAGATAATTACGAATAGGAACTATTTTGAACCTTTAAGATGTGCAGTTTCAGAGTTTTTCAACTGGGATACTGCGGTTGTTGAGTTATTCGCAGCTTTGATTATATTATACGAAATACCCCGGATTTCTCACCAAAGCGAGGCGCTCCGTAGGAATCGCATTGTTTATGAGAAATGCGGGTTAGCGACTTTCATCGCCACCTGAAGAAAACCACAGCTATCAAGTATTCATCATGACTAAACAAGAATTTGAACGACAAAAACCCCGGGATCAAGGATTATTGTTATGTATGATGCCGCTGGTGTCCGTCAAGCTGCCGGTAGGCAAGCCCGGATACTTAATCAAATGATTGATGAATTATTTCATGAAAAACCTGACTTTTTCCAAGACCGTCTCAAGGAATTATTGGGACATACACCAGTTCAAGTTATTGCTGGTTCGGTTCTGGGTGTAACTATTTCTTGGTTAGCTAGGGCGGCCTACTAGTCGTTTGTCATTAGTTAATAAACAACTAACAACTAACACAACTAAGAATTATCAACGCACAATTGAGCGTAGTAAAACCACTTTCCGACCATCTGCTAAAATGGCCACAAATCCGGTTTCACTGAGTTTTTTTAATGTATTGTATGCTTCTTTTTGATTGGTAGTATAAACTGCGAGTAAGTAAGGGCGTTGTCCATAGGATACAAAACCTACATCACCTCCTACAGCGTTTCGCAGACTACTAACCATTTCTGGACGGTTAAAATAATCTACCAGAATTGCATAACCTTCCCCTAATATTTTGGGGTCGTAGGTGATTTTTGTAGTTTGTGTGTTTGGTATTGTTTGAGTTGCTTGTCGGGTCACTGGTTCTGTTGCACGAGTGGTAATAGTGGCAGATAAACCAACTATATTTTGAATATACCTCGCCCAACGGTTGGCATCATCAATATTTGTAAAACCACCAACTCGCGTTACTGTTTGGTTGTTATACTGACAAACAACTGTTTTTTGCTCAGTCGGTAATGCAGTACGCAACTGCTTTTGATTTTCCGGTGTCGGACTCAATACTAATAATAAATATTCCCCTATATTTGGTTGTTGACAATTAGCAAAATTTTGTTGAGCAATAACAGGATGAATATTGCTAATTAAGGGGGCAAATGCTAATAATAAAACACCCGATAAAGTTGGTAATTTTTGCATAATATCATAATATTGATAATTGATAATTGGGGAAAAGGTGAAATTATGATTTGTTCCCTATTCCCTGTTCGCTATTAAGAAACGGTGCTAAGAGAGGCTATTGCATTAGGTATAGTGTGAGAAGGGGCTGAAAATTCTCCAGTAATGACATACTCTAATCGTAATTTTAGCCAGGTAATAAATTGGGCATTAGTGGAAATAATTGCTGCTGCTGGTTGAGGACATTTCTTTTTAATATCTCTCATTTCTGGTGCTTCTAAAAAAGCAGGTTGCTTGACTAACCAAAAATCAATTTCTTTTTCTTGTTCATGATAGTGACGAGTCCGTTCTTTGAGAACTTCATCTATTGGTTCTTCTTCTATGAGAAAGTGTTGACTGGCCAAAACGTAATAATATTTTTCCATTTTCTGTGTTTACTGACTAATCCATAATTCTATGGTAAGGTGTTAACATCCCCGACTTCTAGTATTGATTCATCATTTCATTGACATCATGAAAACAGAAGTCAGGAATGTAATAATGGTACAGTATTGAAGCTGTACCCCGCATAATTAACTTTTCTTTAATCCCTGAAACCAAGAACCAAAGGGACAACCACTACCTTTATTATTGTCACTATTTTCTATTTTGCCACCTGCTGTCAACTTTTCCAAGAACAGGGCATTATCAAAATAGTGTTCTAAGGAAACAATTTTTAAATCATCGGTAACATGGGCAACACTCATACCGATCATTTCTACTGTTTCCCCCGTTGGTGCATAATCTTTGTATTTACCCTGAAAATGTCCCCAGTGTCGCCATTTGAATGTAACATGAGGCGGACCTGAATAAACTGCTAATACTTCCCAGGGAAATCCTTGGGGAAAGGTACTATGAAAGATATCATGGGATGATTCAAAACTTTCTTCAGAAGCTTTGTAATGTTCAGAGTCAGCCATAAATAAATTATAAGTACCTTTTGCACCTAATTCAGCAGCGGTATATTGTTGGCCGCCATTGCTGCTCACCCGGAATTTGTCATTAACGACAGATAACCACTGTTGGGGGTTGGTTTTCCATGAAACTTCCATTTCAAAGGTTCTGACTAGGTTTTCCACAATTGCTTCCAGTGTACCTTCTAAATGATGGTGAATACTCTCTTTAGCTAGGTTCTGCTGAGAACGGGTATAGTCAGGTGGCTTTTGATAGCGCCATTGAGCGTCTGTACTGGCTGCAATTACCTTAGCTCTGTCCTGTACCCATAGGGGTAAGTTATTTGGTGTAGAACTCATAAAAGTTTCAAGTCTGACTTTAATTTAATTTACAGGATTTCGCAACTAATACTCCCCAGTAGCAAGAGGTAAAAGATCAGAATTTTACCCAATTACCAATTACCCCCCATTGCTGCTTTCATTTCTCGAACTGCTCTTTCTATACCTACCAAAGCGGCTCGACTAATGATAGTATGACCAATATTGAGTTCTTCCATACCTGGAAGCGCGGCCACAGGGTAAACGTTCCAGTATGTGAGTCCGTGACCAGCATTTACCCTTAAACCCGCTTTAATGGCTTGTTCACAGCCCTGGGCTAATAAAGCTAGTTCCCGCTGACGAGTTGTTTCGTCTTTGGCTTCTGCATATTGTCCTGTATGCAGTTCAATAAATTTGGCTTTTACCTTGACAGATGCCTCGATTTGTGGTAATTCGGCATCTATGAACAAACTTACGGGAATGCCAGCATTTTGCAGTTTATCCACTATTGCCCCTATTCTAGCAGTTTGTCCGACAATATCTAAACCACCTTCTGTGGTCACTTCTTCCCGCTTTTCTGGTACTAGGGTAACATAATCAGGTTTGATGTCTAGGGCTATAGCTAACATTTCCTCGGTCGCAGCCATTTCTAAGTTTAGATGAGTTCTGACGGTTTGCCGCAATAGTCGCACGTCTCGATCTTGAATATGTCTTCTATCTTCGCGTAAATGGGCAGTAATGCCATCTGCACCTGCTAATTCCGCTAGTAATGCTGCTGCTATGGGATCTGGTTCTACTGTACGCCGAGCTTGACGGATAGTAGCTATATGATCAATATTTACACCGAGTGTAGGCACGTCTGGTTTCTCCTGCTTTGCTGTCTTTTACTGTCTTCAGATGTTGATTTTAGCGGAAATACTAATAATTTTTAATTTTTTAATTCAATGGTAATAATGAAGTCCATTTACATCCTTACAAAATTAGGCGTATTTCTGTAGCAGAAGCTTTAGCAATTCAATCTTTACCCGCTAATTTTTCACTCCCAGGAAATATGTCACTTACGAATATGTTTAAAACTGTTGGCAATGGTGTACCATACTTAGCAGCAAAATCATTAGCACAAACTATTCTTGACTTTTTAAACAGTGGTTTGCCAGAATAGTCGCACGCTCTATACTACTAATTTCTGACTTCTCCTGATCTGTGGTTTAATATATAAGAAATACTTTAATTTTCATCAAGTTTAATAAACTCTACACCAAAATAAAAACGATGGCATTAGACTATCCAAACATTGATATTGCACCATTTATTGACCACTCTCTGCTATTACCAATTGCCACCCCAGAACAGATAAGTCAATGGTGCGATGAAGCATATAGATATAACTTTGCTTCCGTTTGTGTAAATCCCTGCTATGTCAAGCAAGCAGCAGAACTATTATATAAAAAAAATCCTCGAATTTGTACGGTCATTGGCTTTCCCAATGGTGCAAATACCTCAGCCGTGAAATTATATGAAGCTAAAGAAGCAGTAGATAATGGCGCTACTGAGTTAGATGTAGTTATTAATTTAGGCTGGTTAAAAGCCGGGAAAACAGACGAAGTTCACCAGGAAATTGCCACAATTTGCGAAGAAGCCGGACAGCCTGTTAAGGTAGTTTTAGAAACTAGTCTTCTTACTGATACTGAGAAAAAAATAGCAGCAGAATTGGCTATGGATGCTGGTGCAGCATTCTTAAAAACCAGTACAGGTTGGAATGGTGGGGCAACTGTAGCAGATATTAAGCTGTTAAAGGAAATCGCAAAAGATCGGGTAGGAATCAAAGCATCAGGGGGTATTCGTACACACAATGAAGCCTTAGATCTAATTATAGCTGGTGCGACTCGATTAGGCACATCCCGTGGTGTAGATTTACTTCGTCAACGTAATAACCCGGTCGGGGAATAGATAATATGAAAATTTTTTACTAGTAACTAATGACTAAAACCTACAAAGCAACTGGTATCAATCTCAAAACTCAGCCCCTGGGCGAATCGGATAAAATAGTCACAATTCTTACCCAGGAATTTGGTTTAATTCGGGCAGTGGCGACTGGGGCGCGTAAACAAAATTCCAGTCTGGGCGGTAAAATGGGGATGTTTGTGATTAATGAATTACTAATTTCTCCCGGCAAAAATCTCAATATAATTATTGAGGCTGAAACTATTAAAAATTATCCGGGTTTATCTAGGAATTTGGGTAAATTAGCTGCTAGTCAATATTTAGCTGAAATAGTCTTATGTCAATTTTTAAGCGAACAACCCCAAATAGAAATTTATGAATTATTTAATAAACATATTCAGCGTATAGAATATATACCTGGAACAGAAATAAAAGCTGTAGTCGCTTGTTTAGTTCAAGGTGTATTTCAGCTTTTAAATTTAGCGGGTCTAAAACCACAAGTAGAATTTTGTTGCTTAACACAGCGGTTTTTAACTCCAGACTGGAAAAATCCCCATTGGCAAGTTGGATTTAGTATTCCCTCTGGTGGGATAATTTGTTTAGAGGCCTGGAAAAATTTGCAACAGCAAATACAGCAGGGAAAATGGGAACATCGGAAAATGAACGGAAAAACAAAGACAAATGTTACCAATACCCAATCCTTGGCCTCTGACCCTAGTGATAAAACGGTTTTTTATCAGCAGGAGTTACCAGTTGTTTCTTACCTGTTGAACGGAAAAGAACTGTTTATGCTTCAACATCTGTCGGAAATAGAGATAATACAAATAGATGCAGCCGACTATTCTGGATGGTTAGCTGTTGAGCAAGTTTTACGCCAGTACGTCCAGTATCATTTAGAACGACCAATTCACTCTGCCACTTTGATTGACTCTTATTTTGCCACTAACCATGATGCAATCGTCTGATTTAGATAGAAAAAGCCGAACTCACTCACCTAGCGAAGCTAAAAAAAACCATAGATCATCAGATCATAATGTTGCTTCTTCACCTAAACTAAGTCATATTCATAGTTCAGAAATATCACTCAATAATATTTCTGAATCTGGAAGTTTTACGTCAGAAATTCCCTTGACTAATATCCCTAAACCACTAGAAATTACCCAGATAAATGGCAAAATTAATTGTGATCAGGATCAGGACTCAGTAGCAACGGAAATAATACCAGAAACTCCACCAATAATGGATAGTGGTTCGGGAGGTCAAGATTCAGAAAATCATCAACGAGCGGGTTTTTTACCTGTATTAAAAAATCAGAATTTCCTGGCTCTTTGGGCAGGTCAAGTTTTTTGTCAATTAGCTGATAAAGTTTATTTAGTATTAATGATCGCTTTGATTAATAGCCAGTTTCAAGCTAGTGATCAAAGTATTAGCGGTTGGGTTTCCGCTTTAATGATGGCCTTTACAATTCCCGCAGTATTATTTGGTTCTCTTGCTGGAGTGTTTGTAGATCGTTGGTCAAAAAAAGTTGTTTTGGTAGCATCAAATATTTGGCGCGGTATTCTGGTTTTACTCATTCCTGCTTTATTATGGTTCACTCATAATTGGCAGCCTGTGGGAGTTTTACCAGTGGGTTTCTTGATTATTTTAGGTGTGACTTTTCTGGTTTCTACCCTAACACAATTTTTTGCACCAGCCGAACAAGCCGCCATTCCTTTAATAGTAAAAGAACAAGATTTGCTTTCCGCTAATTCTCTTTATACAACAACAATGATGGCTTCCGTAATTGTTGGTTTTGCAGTCGGAGAACCAGTTTTAGCATTAGCAGATAAACTGTGGATACAATTAGGTGGTAGTGGTGGATTGGGAAAAGAAATTTTGGTCGGTGGTAGTTATGCGATCGCTGGGTTAATATTATTCTTACTCCAAACTAACGAAAAACCTCACCCCCCAGAAACAGAATTTCCCCATGTTTTCTCAGACCTGCGCGACGGGTTACGTTATCTCCAAGAAAATCATCGCATCCGTAATGCTTTATTACAACTAATTATCTTATTTTCTGTCTTTGCAGCCCTCACTGTTCTGGCTGTGCGCATGGCGGAAATTATTCCTAATATGAAAGCCTCTCAATTCGGCTTTTTACTAGCCTCCGCAGGTGTCGGTGTTGCTGTGGGGGCGACAATTCTCGGCCAATTTGGTCAACGTTTTTCCTACAAACAACTCAGTTTTTGCGGTTGTATCGGCATGACAGCCTCTTTAATTGGTTTATCATTATTTACAACCCAACTCTTACCTGTACTCTTATTTATAGCCTTAGTGGGCGTATTTGGCGCTTTGGTCGGTATACCCATGCAAACCGCAATTCAAACTGAAACACCCCCAGCTATGCGCGGTAAGGTATTTGGACTGCAAAATAATGTGATTAATATTGCTCTCTCCCTCCCCTTGGCTTTAGCAGGTATAGCAGAAACTTTTATCGGCTTAAAAGCAGTATTTTTTACCCTAGCCGTCATCGTCTTATGCGGCGGTCTCTTTACCTGGTACAATACTGGTGCATCTGAGGATGCTAAATCATCAACAACTGCATCAAAATCATGAATTTCATGCTAAACTTAATCCAGTCAGATGGAAAATAGCCTTGGCTGGAAACAAACTAAATAATCAGTATATTAAGTTGTGATTAAGTAAATATTTCATAACTTTTTAATATTTATCATCAATAAAGTTATTTATTGAATTTTTAATTACCAAGATTATTTAGTTTTTCAATTACCTGTAACTGAATTTTTATCATCAACGAAAATTCTGTTATCACAACTGCATAATTAAAACAGTATAGTTGACACCCGCCTTTTTTATAGATAACCAAAGAATGCGTATAGCTTGGATTGGAAAAAAAACGCCCTTTTGTGGTAACGTCACCTACAGTCGAGAAATTACCAACGGCTTATTAGATAGAGGACATGAGGTTAGTTTTCTACACTTCGCTCAGGAAGAAGCCACCACGGACAACTGGCCGAATTTTCAAGAAGTTCCCCTACCATTTATCTACAAGTCCCAGGTTTACACTATTCCCTCTTTTAAAGCAACTAAAGTTTTGAAAGATTCCCTCAGAGAAATTAAACCAGATATAGTCCACGCTTCTCTGACTTTATCAACTCTTGACTTCGTTTTACCAGAAATTTGCGAAGAATTAAATTTACCTCTAATTGCAACTTTTCACACTCCATTTGCAGGTAAAGGAGCAAAATTATTATCTAGTACCCAACTCTTAGCTTATCAACTTTATGCCCCTTTTTTAGATCATTATGACCGCGTAATTATTTTTTCCCAAATTCAGAGAGAATTACTCTCAAATATGGGGGTGCGGGAAAACAAAATTGCTGTAATTCCTAATGGTGTAGATCCTATTAAGTATTCTCCCGGATATTCCCAAATCAAAACAGAATTTGGCGCTGAACGTTTATTTGTGTACCAAGGAAGAATCGCTCAGGAGAAAAACGTTGAATCTCTCTTGCGTGCTTGGAAACAATCAGATATGGGAATTAATACAAAATTACTTATTGTCGGTGATGGTCCATTAAAACCTTCTTTAGAATCCTTTTATGGGCGAGAACATGGGATCATCTGGTTAGGATTTATTGCTGACGAAAATCGCCGCATCGAAATTTTACGTGGGTCTGATGTATTTATTTTGCCTTCTTTGGTAGAAGGTCTATCCCTATCCCTATTAGAAGCAATGTCCTGTGGTTTAGCCTGTTTAGCTACTGATGTCGGTGCTGACGGAGAAGTTTTAGAACGGGGTGCAGGTGTAGCAATTAATACTAGAAGCGTGCGATCGCAGTTAAGAACCCTCTTACCACTATTTCAAGATCATCCAGAACTAACAACATTGTTAGGACAAAAAGCCAGAAAACGGGTATTGGAACGCTATACCCTGAATGATAACATCACCCAATTAGAAGAGCTTTATCATCAAGTCGTCGTACAGCGGCCTTTAACACTGAGTTGGGGTGTTTAGGTAATTTCATCGTTTCTTCTTGACAATCAATAAACACCTCTAGCAGAGACGTTTCATGAAACGTCTCTACAATGGTTATAAAAAAATGCACTTACCTCTAGCTACTTCTGGAGGAGGAAGATATTTATTATTTATTCATTTATGATGAATGACCACATTTAATCTATTTTGTCAAGTCGTAATTTCCATGGCTTTACAAAAATTAAGATTTCCGTTACATTACTTTACATAAAACCTAAGTTCATCATAAACATTTTTAACTTAAGTTTTCATAGCGACTAATAAACACATAATCTTGGAGATTCCAATTGTGGCATTAACTATCCAGTCTGCTCAAACTATTTTTTCTAATACTCAAGTTCCTAGTCCAATTCCCGCAACTATAGCCTTGTTCGATCAACTTAACGTTGATGATCAATTAGCTTATCTTTGGTACGCTTATACTGAAATGGGTAAAACCATTACTCCTGCTGCACCAGGAGCGGCACGCTTACAATTAGCCGAGGGTTTGCTTAATCAAATTAAGCAAATGTCCAGTGAAGAACAAACAAAAGTCATGCGGGATTTAGCCAGTCGCGCTGATACTCCTATTAGCCGTGCCTATGGTTTCTTCAGTGTAAATACTAAACTAGCGTTCTGGTACGAGTTAGGAGAATTGATGAAACAGGGAGTTATTACCCCTATCCCCGTTGGTTATCAAATGTCCCCTGGTGTAAAATTTGTATTAGAAACTACACAAAAACTTGATCCAGGTCAGCAAATTACCGTATTGCGAAATACTGTAGTAGATATGGGATTTGATACTTCTGACCTCGGTCCTAGTAGTTATCCCAAAGCAGCTACAGAACCTGCTTTCCAACGCACAACTCCAGTGATTTCCTCGGTGAAAATTGACGGCATTACAGAACCCGCTGTGTTAGGCTATATTGAAGCCATGAATGCAGATAATTTTGATGCTGCTATTGCGCTATTCACTACTGACGGTGCGCTACAACCACCATTCCAAAAGCCAATTGTGGGACGGGAAGCGATCGCTAAATATATGCGCGAAGAAGCACAAGGACTTAACATGATGCCGCAACAAGGTATCTGTGAAGTTCAACCAGACGGTTCTAAGCAACTGAAAATTACAGGAATCGTCCAAACTCCTTGGTTTGGTGTTACTGTCGGTATGAATATTTCTTGGCGGTTTTTGATCAATCCTGAAGGAAAAATATTTTTTGTAGCTATTGATATGCTGGCATCTCCTCAAGAACTCATGAACCTGCGTCGAGTTTAATCAAATCAAGAGGCTGTTAACAATAAAGTTGGCATCAAACCGTTTTAACAGCCTCCAAACTGGCAAATTATAAAGTATAAGGTATTGACACTGGGCGAAAAGTTTGTTATGATGTAAGAGACGAGGAAGAACTATCTTCCATGTATAAGCGTAATTAATAAAATATTAAGCTAAGTCACCAAATCATCAAGAATTAACCACTAACTTACGCAACGATTTAGTATAAAATACTAATCTGATTTACAGTAATGCTTTAGATTATGTTAAAATCAAAAGAAAATTAACTAACTTACCAGAACTCTGTCCCTACACTTTAGGTCAGATTTTAGACAAAAACTGGTTGCGTTTATCTTAAAATATCTTAAAATATCATATTTTCCGTCGGGAAAATTTAATCCTTCCCTAAAACAGACCACCCCAAACCTGTAGGTTGTTCATAAACCCGTTTTAAAGTATTTACATCTCTAACAGAAATAAACGGTGGTTTGCGAACTTGAGAAAAATACATGGTATCAGTTGGTAACAAACTATGACCCCAAATACCTAAAGCATGGCCAAGTTCATGACGCGCTGCCGATAGTACATATTCACCAGTTTGACTGGGACTCAACAGAATTGTAAACCTGTGAGATAGAATATTATTTGCAGTATATAAATCATAAGTAGTTAAAGCCGAACGCGCACGAGGTATTTTACTATTAGGTTCAAGTTGTAAAGGTGGAACTTTACGAATAATTTTAATATCAGCAATATCGGATTTTTCTACTACCTGTAAAGGTAAATAAATACTCCATTCTTCAACTGCTTTTAAAACATTGCCAACCCATATTTGTGATTGTTTTTCACTAATATCTTTTGGTATTTCTATATTCACCTTTGCCGGAAAGTTTGACCAAATTAAATAACCAACTTTAGTAGATTTGATTTGATCAAAATAATCACCACTATTTGTTTTATCGTGCCATTTTACCAGATTTGGTGGTAAAGAATGGTGCTTTTTCAGAACAGATAGAGAATTAGATAATTGAAAATTTCTCTCCTGTTCGCTAAAAACAGCATTAACTGGAAAACTAGTAAAAATAACTAACAGTCCTGTACTTATTGCTAAAATCAGAACTGCCATTAACCGTCGCCAAAATCGTTGATTTTGGGTAATTTTCCCCATTTTGCCCATTTTCATTCGCAACTACTTGGGCAACCAATTAGCACTTAAAACCACAGTCAAACCCATAAAAACCACCGTTAACGCCCAAGTAACTCTATTTAAAGTATTTTCGGCACTTTTGGTACTTGTGAACAATTGTGCTTGTCCACCAATAGCACCAATTCCGTCACCTTTAGGACTATGTAACAAAACCAGAACAATTAAACCAAGAGCAGAAAATGCCCAAATACCTTGTACGATGTTAGTAATTGTCATATTAGAAATGTTGGTTATAAGAAGTCATCAAACAATAAGGGATTTAGCTAAATTGGCGGTTAGAAACCGCGTCTACACAGGCAAAACCCACCAGCGTAGGTTTCAAAATCTTGATTTTTCTTGAGTCCGCGCCGGCGGACTTTGATTGTGTAGCTGCGACTTCCAGTCACCAGGACTAAACCCCTAACATTTTACAATTTTACAAGCCCACCTGTACAGGAGTACGAGTTAATTGTAAATCATATTCTGCGGCTTTGAGTAATGATCGCCCGGTCATTTCCTGGGGTTGGGATATTTGTAAAATATCCAGAATAGTTGGGGCAATGTCGGCTAATTTGCCATCATTTCTTAATTCCACATTTGTTCCATATCCTGGTATTTTGGCTTTTTCACCCTCTACCAAAATTAAGGGAACTGGGTTGGTAGTATGCGCTGTCCAAGGATTACCGCCATCATCTAGCATATACTCAGCATTGCCGTGATCAGCAGTAATAATTGCCGTACCACCAGCTTTACCAATTGTATCAATCAGACGACCCAAACAAAGATCTACCGTTTCAATAGCTGTTACTGTAGCCGGTATTTGTCCCGTATGCCCTACCATATCAGGGTTAGCATAGTTCATCACTACTAGGGAGTAGATGCCTTTTTTAATAGCAGCGATCGCCACATCCGTCACAGCTTGTGCTGACATCGCTGGGGCTTGATCATAGGTCGCTACCATGGGACTACTGACCAATTCCCGGTCTTCTCCCACACAAGCCTCTTCCATTCCCCCATTAAAGAAATAGGTGACATGAGCGTATTTTTCCGTTTCCGCAGTTCTAAACTGTTTTAAACCACGGTTAGCGATAACTTCACCCAGAATATTAGTCAGGTTTTGAGGCTCGAAAGCCACAGAAACGGGTAATTCTGGATCATATTGGGTAAAAGTTACAAAAGAAAGCGGCACAATTTGCCATCTTTCAAAACCGTTAAAAGTTTTACTGACAAAAGCTTGAGTTAGTTCTCTAGCACGGTCAGGACGGAAATTAAAAAATATTACCCCATCACCCGATTCTACGGCACCTGGTTGCAAACGGACGGGGAGAATAAACTCATCAGTAATACCTTCAGCGTAGGATGCTTGCAATATCTCTACAGCCGAGAGTCCATTGCCTGCACCGTCTGTTGTCATTACATCGTAAGCCCGTTGGACTCGATCCCAGCGGTGATCACGATCCATGGCATAATAGCGACCACTAATAGTGGTAATTTCACCAATACCAATATCCTCTATGTATTCTTCTAGCTGCTGGATGAACCTGATTCCATCTTTTGGTTTCGTGTCACGGCCATCAGTAATCCCATGGATACAAACTTGTGAAACTTGCTGTTCCTTGGCTAAGTCAAGTAGTCCCAATAGATGGGTAATATGGGAATGCACCCCCCCATCAGAACAAAGCCCCACTAGATGTAACTTGCCATTAGTGGAACGGACTTCCTGGCAAATTTTCACCAGGGCTGGGTTTACCCTTAAAGAACCGTCTTCTACAGCATCTGAGATCCGTACCAGTTCTTGCGGTACGACCCGACCAGCGCCAATGTTCAAATGACCAACTTCCGAGTTGCCCATTTGACCTTCTGGCAACCCTACGGCTTTTCCTGATGTGCGAATGAGGGTGTGGGGATAGGCTGCCCATAAACTGTCCATGACGGGAGTTTTGGCAGCAATAATAGCGTTTCCTCGCTTTTCCTCACAGTAGCCCCATCCATCTAGAATGACTAGCACCACAGGAGCAACAGGTGCTTTGGTCATAGTAAAATCGCCCTTTACTTTTTGTAATACTTGAATGATACCATTGCTAATCATTTATGGAAGTTAAATTCTGTTGATCTTATCCCAGTCCCCGGTCAGCATTTACCAGTCAGCTTTTTAAAATTCTTGTCTCATCAGGATTTCACTTTATTTTTTTAATAGTAGATAACTTATCTATTGGAAACGGGAAACCTCTCCAAGAATAAAAGAGTCAATCCACCTTATATATATACACCTCACGTGTATAATTAATTTTGGATTAGCTTTCAGGAACAGATACCAAATGTACATCAGTATAAGGTTGCAAACTCTATGGTATTTCTGTATTGGTCTGATACTTGTTATTTGCTGCACTATATTAGGAGCAAATGCCAGTTCGACACCAGTAAACCTATACGTTTCTCCTCTAGGAAACGATACCTGGTCAGGTGAGATTGCGGCACCTAATTCAGAGAAGACCGATGGACCATTCCAGACACTTGAGCGGGTGCGTGATCAGATCCGTACTCTGAAAAAGGGGCGTAAATTCCCTAAAGGCGGCATTACTGTCTACCTACGTGGGGGCATTTATGAACGTAAGGTACCATTTATCCTGAATGCAGAAGATAGCGGCACAAAGGATTCGCCCATTGTTTACCGTCCCTACTTAAATGAGCAAGTTCGTCTCTCTGGGGGAAAGGAGATCCGGGATTTCTACCCTGTTAATGATCACAGTATCCTCAAGCAGATGCAACCTGTCGCCCGTGGCAAGATCCTACAAGTCGATCTGAAAGCACAGGGGATTACTGATTACGGACAACTCTCACCACGCGGCTTCGGAAGACCCGATCATCCTTCTCCCTTAGAACTGTTTTTTGCAGACCAACCCATGCACATAGCACGTTGGCCTAACCAGGGTGATCTAAAAATCGCCGATGTGCCGGCGGGAAAGAATGGTGGTAGGTTCACTTATGACGGCAATCGCCCTCAGCTATGGAATAATAAGCGGGATATTTGGTTACACGGCTACTGGACTTGGGATTGGGCAGACTCCTATGAAAAAGTCAAGCTGATCAACACACAGACTCACGAAATTGCTACTGAGCCGCCCCACGGGGTCTATGGCTACACAAAGGGCAAGCGTTATTACGTCCTTAACCTCCTAGAAGAATTGGACACCCCCGGTGAATATTATTTGCATCGTCAAACTGGCATTCTCTATTTTTGGCCACCAACACCTGTGGAAAACAACCGGGCTATTGTTTCTATGATGAAAGAGCCACTGGTTTCCCTAAATGCTGCATCTTATATTACCCTGAGTGGTCTGATATTTGAAGATTCCAGAGGTGCAGCCCTTAGGATAGTTAAGGGGGAGAACGTCTTGGTTGCAGGCTGTCAAATTCGTAACCTTGGTACAAATGGGGTGGAAATTAAGGGAGGAATCCGCCACGGTGTCATTAGCAGCGATGTATATAACATTGGTGAAACGGGTATAGTCTTGAATGGAGGCGATCGCAAAACCCTGACACCAGCAAAGCACTATGCTATCAATAATCACATTCATAATTATGCTAGGTGGGTGAAGACGTACCGAGCAGGCATTTCTATTCAAGGTGTTGGTAATCTGATCTCACATAATTTGATTCATGACGCGCCCCACAATGCTATTCTTCTTAGCGGCAACGATCACATCATTGAGTTCAACAATATCCACCACGTTTGCTTAGAAACTAATGATGCTGGGGCATTTTATATGGGTGGAGACTACACCCAGCAAGGGAACATCATCCGCTATAACTATTTTCACCACCTGTACGGACTTCAAAAGCAAAACAACTCTACTCACTCTACTCTTGTTATGGCAGTGTACCTTGACGACGGTACTAGCGGTACAACAATCTATGGTAACCTATTCTATAAAGTGCAGCAGGGCGTGTTAATCGGTGGCGGACGTGATAACACAGTAGAGAACAACATCTTTGTTAAAAATAAGATTTCAATATCTGTAGATGCACGTATTTTAGGCTGGGCAAAAGCCAGTGCTGCTCGCGGAGGTAATTGGAGAATGGTGGAAAAGCTGGAAGATATGAACTATAAACATCCGCCCTACAGTATCCGCTACCCTCAATTGGTGAAAATTTTAGAAGATGAATATGGCGTTCCCAAAGGCAATAAAATTATACGTAACGTCTATTTTGGTGACGGCTGGTTAAAGTTAAAGAACAAACTGACCGACAAGACTATTACTATCGAGGGAAATTTAATTAAGAACGATGTCAGCTTTGTAGTCCCAGATGATGATCTCTTGCAACTAAAGTCCGACTCGGCTGCTTACAAGTTTGGATTTCAGCACCTGCCAATAAATAAAATCGGGTTATACAAGGATAAGTACCGTAAAGCTGTTTCCTAACTCCTTAAAAAATGGGCGAACCGGGAGATGTAAATTGCTGCTTAAAAAACAGGTGACAGAAAGCCAGAATCACAATCAGTCACCCATTTGCCGATATTACCTACTTTCGTTTTGCTCCAGCTTTGGCAGCTTTGGCAGCTTTTTTTGCGGCTTTTTCCGCTTCTGCTGCTGCCAATTCTGCTAATTCTTTTTCTTCGGCTTTCTTATCCAGATAATAGTGATAATCTCCTAAGTAAACCCGAAATTCACCATCACGAATTTCTACTATTTTATTAGCTACTTGGGAAATAAAATAACGATCATGGGAAACTACAAGGGCTGTACCATCATAATTTTGTAAGGCCTCTTCCATCATTTCCTTCGCTGGAATATCTAAGTGATTGGTAGGCTCATCCAAAATGATTAAATTCGCTGGACGCAATAGCATTTTCGCCAACGCTAACCGAGCTTTTTCACCTCCACTTAATGCCCCAACTTTCTTAAATACGGTATCACCAGTAAATAAGAATCTTCCTAACAGTGTGCGAACTTCTTCATTTGTCCATTCGGGAACTTCATCATGAATGGTTTCCATGACAGTTTTATTTAGATCTAACGCTTCCGCTTGGTTTTGTTCAAAGTAACCAGCAATAACGTTGTGATCTCCTAATTTAACAATCCCTTCTGTGGGTTTTTCCACACCCATAATCATTTTCAAAAGTGTGGATTTACCCGCACCATTAGGACCTAGAAACGCAATTCTGTCTCCTCTTTCTACTAACAGATTTGCGGATAAAAATAGAATTTTATCTCCATAAATATGGGTTAAGTCCTTAATTTCTACTACCTCTCTACCGCTACGACTAGCATCAGGAAAACGGAAATGTAGGGTTCTGACTCCGCCTACAGGTGCTTCGATGCGTTCAATTTTGTCTAGTTGCTTTTCTCTACTTTTTGCCTGGGTACTGCGGGTAGCACTAGCGCGGAATTTATCTACAAATGCTTGTTGTTTTTCTAGTTCTTTTTGTTGACGTTCATAAGCGTTCAACTGTGCCGATTGATTTTCTGCTTTTTGTTGTAGGTATGATGAGTAATTACCCAGGTAAGAACTAGAAACACCCCGTTCAGTTTCTACAATTTGGTTACAAAGACGATCCAGAAATTCCCGGTCATGGGAAACTATCACCATCGGGGTAATTAAACCTCTGAGGTAATTTTCTAACCACTCAATAGTTTCTAAATCTAAGTGGTTTGTCGGCTCGTCCAATAGTAATAAATCGGGTTTTTGGAGGAGGATTTTACCTAAACTCATTCGCATTTGCCAACCGCCAGAAAAAGCACTCACTAGGCGATCACTATCTTCCAATTGAAATCCCATTTCTGGTAATATTTTACCAATGCGGGAGTCTAAGTTATATCCGTCTAAAGCTTCAAATTGCCGCTGCAACCTGTCTAGTTTGTGAATTAATTCATCTAACTCTTCTGGAGAGGCAGTTTCCATCTCACGAGGTATGTGAGACAAAGCTAACTGTACCTCGTTAGCTTCTTTAAATACAGTCCAAAACTCCTCTCTGACTGTGCGAGTGGGGTCAACCTCAAACTCTTGGTTAAGATAAGCTATATGTAAACTAGCCGGACGAATAATTTCCCCAGCAGTCGGTTCAATCTCCCCAGAGATAATTTTCAGTTGGGTAGATTTTCCCGCACCATTAACACCAACTAAACCAATACGATCTCCTGGTTTGACTTCCCAGTTGATATCTTTAAGAACTTCGCCTGTAGGATAAATTTTACTGATATGTTCTAGTCGCAGCATGAAGTGTCTCTTGGGTAGGAAAAGGGGCAAAACTAACGCCGTATTCAATCTTAACAAAAATTAACGCAATATTTACAAGTTTTTTGACTATAAAAATAAATTTTCTCCTTGAGAATCCCCGACTAATGCCAGTTTTCGTCATTTTTGAACTATATTCTCTGGCTTGATCGCCGAAATTCTAGCTGCTCCTCCCAGATATGTGGTACATTTACTGGGAAATCACTATCAAAGTCCATATTTTGACTTGATTCTGGTGACCAATACTCACGTAACTGACAGCATTTATGACATGATAAATATCGAAAATATTATTGATAGCAGTTGTGGCCTAGCCATAAACCTGATTATTGCTTATGGGTAATTCATTAATTACCCCCGGTTTCCTGATTTTTTGCGTAAATTCTATATGATTAACTTTTTGGATTAAATAATTTCTTGATCAACAGTTATAAATCCTAGATTCTCTTTGATTTGTTTTATTATTGCTGATTGTCAAATTATTTCTAGTTTAATCGCCAAATTGATAGTTAGTTATTTTTAGCATTAACCATTAAGATGGTAAAGTAACCATGACTAACATCTCAAACCAATAAAAATGGTCTCCAGATGTATCTAATCATATTGACAATATTCACAGTTATCAAAAATTATCTGCGTCAAATCTGGTAATCGTTAGTGGGGAAACTATGCACACAGTTGTTCTCGTTCTAGTTCAAGTGCTAATTGTTATTGGACTCTCAAGACTTGTAGGACTGGGATTTAAAGCAATTAAACAACCATTGGTAATTGGTGAGATATTCGCCGGCATTATGCTTGGTCCATCATTATTTGGTTTAATTGCTCCTGATCTAGCACATCATCTCTTTCCATCAGAAACAATGCCTTATTTGAACGTTTTATCGCAAATAGGGCTAATATTTTTCATGTTTTTGATTGGGTTAGAATTAAATCCCAAATATCTGAGTGGTAACTTAAAAACTGCCATTCTCATTTCCAATCTCAGTATTATTGTTCCTTTCGCTTCTGCATTTGTATTATCTTTCGTACTGTATCCTTTAGTTTCCAGTAGTAATGTCAATTTTGCTCCTTTTGCTTTATTTTTAGGGGCAGCAATGTCAATTACTGCCTTTCCTGTTTTGGCGCGAATTATTACCGAAAACAACTTACAGGGAACTCGTTTAGGCACATTAGCTTTGACTTGCGCCGCAGTGGATGATGTCACAGCTTGGTGTATTTTGGCCGTAGCGATCGCCGTTGCTCGTCATGGTAGCATTGATCAACAGGCCGTTCTCACTATTATTGAAAGTATTGTTTATATTGGCTTCATGTTCACAGTTGGACGTTGGTTTCTCAAACGTTTGAGTAAACATCATCGTCGGGCTGGGCGCTTGAGTCAATTCCTCCTGGCTGTAATTTATATGGGGGTTGTTTCCTCCGCTTTAATTACGGAATTTATCGGTATTCATCTGATTTTTGGCGCATTCCTGTTAGGCGCAGTCATGCCCAAAGATGAGGAATTAGTCAGAGAATTGGCCATCAAAACTGAAGATTTTGTCCTCATCTTTCTATTACCAATATTCTTCGCCTACAGTGGTTTAAAAACACAAATTGGTTTACTCAACAGTCCTAAGTTATGGCTATTGTCTGCCTTGATTTTATTAGTGGCAATTGGCGGTAAATATATTGGTGCTTATGTAGCAGCTAGGTTCAGCGGCATTGACAAACGAGAATCTTCCGCCCTGGGTTGGTTAATGAATACTCGTGGTTTAACCGAGTTAATCGTCTTGAATATCGGGTTAGAATTAAAAGTAATTACACCCTTGCTTTTCACCATGTTAGTAATTATGGCCTTGGTGACAACATTCATGACCTCACCATTACTAGAATGGACATATCCTAAACGCCTGATTAGATTAGATATTGTTGAACCAGAAGCAGAAATTCCACCAGAAACCCCACCAGAAATTAGTGAACCCTATTCATCACAATATCGGATTTTAGTTCCAGTAGCTAATCCCGACACCCAAAAAGGTTTGTTACAATTAGCAGCAGCGATCGCCATCAACAACCGACAACCCGCCGTAGTTTATCCCCTCAGTTTCATTGAACTCGAAGAAGACTATAGCTTTGAGAGTAGCCCCAACGAAGCCGATAGACTCATAGCCGAACGTCGTCAAAAACTAGAAGAATTAATCGCTACCCTAGAACCACCAGAAACACGCTCCTATATCCATCCCATAGTTCGGATATCTAGCAATGTCGCCAGAGAAACAGCACAAATAGCCGCCAAAATTGTCATGTCAGATTTAGTTCTTGTTGGCTGGCATCGTCCCGCTTTTAGTAACAATCGTTTGGGGGGAAGAGTTGGACAAATTCTTAGCACTACACCAGTAGACGTGGCCGTATTTGTAGATAAAGGTGGCGACGCTAGTGAAAGTTTATTAGTTCCCTACTCCGCCAACATTCATGACGATTTAGCACTAATCATCGCTTTGAGAATGCTCATTAACCATGATACTTGTATGTTGCAAGTTTTACAGGTATTTAAAGGACATCACACCTCAGACGAACTAAGTTATGAACTTAATGCCATGATGGGGCAATTACCTAAGAGTGTCCGCGATCGGATTCAGATCAACACCGTCACCACTCCAGACCCAATGCGAACAGTAATTACTGCTTCAGAAAATGTTGATTTAACTATTGTTGGTACTAGTCGTCTCTGGGGAATTGAACGTCAAACACTAGGAAGATACACAGATCAACTCGCCATTCAATGTCGTTCTTCTCTACTTATTACCCGTCGTTACAGTCAAATTACCTCACACCTGACCTCCCTGTTACCAGCAATTAACACCCAAGAAACAATTCCCAATTCCTAACTTTTGATAGTCGGTACACTGTGCTAAACATCCCAACCCCAAATAATCAAGTCATGAAAATTAGCAATAATCAAATTCTGCCAGCGATGAGGGTGAGCTTATTTGCCCTAATTATTCTCAGCCCTAGTATCAGTTTTGCCCAAGCAGTCGCACAATTGGATAATTGGCAATTTAACCCCAAAGCACAGCAATTAAAAATTAACCTCTCAGCTACCGTAAAACCTCAATATTTTTACCTTCCCGAACCACCACGTTTAGTGCTTGATTTGCCTAACACCAAACTCGGTCAAGTCCCCACCCAAAAAGAATACTCAGGTGCAATTCAGAAAATTCGCATTTCTCAAATGAACGAAAACGTCACCCGCATAGTTCTTGATTTAGCGCCAGGAACTCAGTTACAATCCAATCAAATACAACTTTTGCCCCTTTCCCCACAAAAACCCACGCGCTGGGTCTTTAGTCCCCATATTACCTTTTCCCCCGCCCAAAATCTCTCCACCACCCTACCACCATCCACAAACTTGATTACCAACCCCCAACAACCTTTTGTCACTGTACCACCTCTAAATTCTCAAAATCCCGCATCAGTCCCCAATTCACCCATCCCTTCAGCAATGTTTCCTAAGCCTACAGTCAACAAAAATAATTCCCCAAACAACCCTACAGAAATTCCCATTATCGAATTTGGTCAACCCCTACCCATACAAAAATTTTAGACAGGCTACGCCACCCAGACTATCAGCACCTACGCAACAGGCATAATATCCTACATATAATCAGGACTTACGCAAAATATCTTTCAAAGCCTCTTTCCTTCGTGATCTTCGCTCCTTCGTGGTTGATTATTCCGTAACCTGCGGGTAAGTCTTATTGTAGTCAGAACTTTAGACCTCTCTTCAAGATGCTACAGGAAAATAATCAGGGCTAAAGCCTCCACGAAAAACACAAAAATATTATTTTGTGTGACACTCGCGTAAGTCCTATATATTTAAAATCTTTCCGTATCTTGAGGAGTTCCCACAGCCCCAGGTTGAGATAAAAAGAAATTTTGAGCCGATTCATTTTGATATATACATCTAATATCCGGCTTTTCGCTGTCTAAGTCCCCTGTAAAGCCAAAGGTATTCAAACGATTTTTACATTCCCTGACCTGATCTGAAGTCACAAGTTTTTTATTTTCCAAAATTGCCCAGTTATTTTGACGAATTACACATCCAGGACGGATATTAGGCTGGGCAACATAAACATTAAAAGGATTAAGAGTGACAAATAATCTAGCATCCATCACCATTGCACTAGCTCCATACTGGACGCAAATCTCAGGATTTGGCGCTTTAGTGTCAATGAACTCCCGGGAAGCCACATTTGATGAACTCAATGTAGTTGTAGAACTAAATGCAATCCCAATTCCAATTCCCAAAATCAGCACCCCCCCAAAAATGGCAATGCTGGCGAAGTTAAAAATCGGAGATTGGAAAATAGAGGCTTTAGGGGTATTAGTCGGTCTATTGTTAGAAGATTTACGTCTCATTTTCGCTTTATTACCTTCACGCCAAATTAGAAGGAATTGGTTGATTTTCCCTGATTCACTATATTGTTTTGATATTGTTTCGATGTCACAACCACAGCCAGCAGTCAGTCAAACGACAACTGACCACTGACCATTGTACGGGCGAACGGCAGGAAATCCCCTAACTAGCTAACAGAGTCTTTTCTAGAGGTTTCCAGCGGAAAGTGCGATCTCCACCTCTCTCAATTACTACTTTAACCCTTGGTTCTAATTTGGGTAAATCCATTAAATACTCAACTTCCTGATCAGACAAAATATGTCCCTCAATTATCCACAATACTAACCCCTTCGACTTAGGAGGTAATTGTGCTAAATGAGAATCGAGTATGGGTGGTAAATAATATACATCACCCACCGCAGCACCACTACCAGTGCTTTTTTTACCCAAATGTGGCGGTCTCACACCATGAACCTGAGTCAGATATGCAGCCACGTCACCTAATCCTCTAGCAGTAATATGGAGGCCAACATAGCCAGCAGCCCGCAAACGGCGCAAATAGCGACCTTCATAGCCCCCTTCCAGAGGAACATAAACACCCAACGCACCAAACTTCTCCAAATTGCGGATGAAACCGTTACCAGTGGTAATTAAGGCCATAGATTTTCTTCCTATCCCATCTCAGATATCTCTATTATTCACTCTCTGCTAGTAGATTAAGTTAAATGAAGCTGCATATTTTCATCAACCTTGAGAATCTCAAGCTAAAATCTAGGCAAAATCACCCCCCTATCAGCATCCCAATAATATATCTAAAAATATCTAAAAAAATACTAGACAAAAATTAATGAATGGTTTACAATGTTAGATTGTGACCGAATAGTAAATTAGATAGCCATCTTATTTTAGAGTTATCAGCCAGTCCTAGCATCTGATATTCTAGTTAGTTCCCCCAGAAGAATAAATTAGCTTATCTAGACAAGAGACTGCTAAACTAAAAAAGCTAGGACACAAACCGAGAGCCAAAATCTTATGTAGGCTCCCACAGCAAATCACTCCCGTAAATCCTAAAAAAATTAGGCCAGACCTCAAACAATAGTTTAAACTATTAATTAAGAGAAGTAGTTCCAGATCAATAATGTTGGTTTTATGGCATTATGTTAATGGTCAGGAAACGGATACTGAGGGTTAATAACCACTTAAGTCCCACTACAACGGTAGAGTGCCAAAGCAACTGCTTGGACGAAAGCATTGCTGCACACAGCGCAAAGCAATCAAGCCTCGCATTAAGTAGAAGTAACACCTTCTCAATAGGGTAGGAAACTATTCTTGTGATGGTGATTAGATTAGGTAAGTGAAAATAAACAAATTCACTAAAACAGAAAGAGCAAGAATTGTTGCGTTGCCAAGATTTTGTACTGATTAACACCAGTCCAAATTTCTGAAGGTATAGTTTACCTGCAAGCAACCGTGACAAAACTGCCAATTCGATTTCCATTAGTCAAATTAGGAAGGAGAACCAGTAACTGTGTCTGTAGGTATTCTCGGCACCAAGCTGGGCATGACCCAAATCTTTGATGAAGAAGGAGTATCTATTCCTGTCACAGTCATCCAAGCAGGTCCATGCACCGTTACACAAGTTAAAACAAAACAGACCGACGGTTATGCAGCCATTCAAGTTGGTTATGGTGAAGTTAAACCCAAGGCACTAAACAGACCATTGTTGGGACATTTGGCTAAATCATCTGCCCCGGCTGTCCGTCATTTGAATGAATATCGCACCGATAGTGCTGGAGATTATGCTTTAGGTCAAGAAATTAAAGCAGACATTTTTAGTGCTGGTGAAATTGTAGATGTAGTTGGCACAAGTATCGGTCGCGGTTTTGCCGGCAACCAGAAGCGTAACAACTTCGGTCGTGGACCTATGTCCCACGGTTCTAAAAACCACAGAGCGCCAGGTTCTATTGGGGCTGGTACAACCCCAGGTCGTGTTTATCCCGGGAAAAGGATGGCAGGACGTTTAGGCGGTACTCGTGTCACAATTCGCAAACTGACAGTAGTAAGAGTAGATACAGAACGTAACTTAATCATCATTAAGGGAGCTATTCCTGGTAAACCAGGAGCTTTAGTTAACGTTCTCCCGGCAAAGAAAGTTGGTAAAAAATAGTCATTGGTCATTGGCAAAAAAAGACAACTGACAACTGACAAAGGACACAAAGATGGTAGAGAGTGTAATTAAAAATTGGCAAGGAGAGCAAGTTGGGGAAACCAGCTTTGACTTACGAGTTGCCAAAGAAACAACAGCGGCGCATATCGTACACCGCGCCCTAGTCAGACAAATGACCAATTCTCGCCAGGGAACTGCCAGCACTAAAACTCGTGCCGAAGTTCGTGGTGGTGGTCGTAAACCTTGGCGGCAAAAAGGCACAGGTCGCGCCCGTGCAGGTTCTATTCGTTCACCATTATGGCGTGGTGGTGGTGTGATCTTTGGACCTAAGCCCAGAGATTTTAACCTACAAATGAACCGCAAAGAACGCCGTTTGGCATTGCGAACAGCCTTTATTAGTCGTGCTGAAGACTTAATAATTGTTGAGGAATTTAGCAACGAGTTACAACGTCCTAAAACAAAGGAACTCGTGGCCGCATTAGCTAGATGGGGTGCTGCACCGGAACAAAAAACACTGTTGATTTTGTCGGAAATTGCAGAAAACGTGCTTTTATCAGCCCGGAACATTGAAAACTTAAAACTGATTCCTGCTAACCAGTTAAACGTTTACGACCTGCTCCATGCTGACAAAATTGTTGTCACATCATCAACTATAGAGAAGATTCAGGAGGTCTACAGTGTCTAAACTAGTTGCCACCCGTGACCTACCCGATTTAGTGCGTCGCCCCATTCTCACCGAAAAAGCGACCATGCTCATGGAGCAAAACAAATATACATTTGAAGTAACTCCTAAAGCCACTAAACCACAAATCAGAGCCGCCATTGAAGACCTATTTGCAGTTAAGGTCGTCAAAATCAATACCGCTAACCCACCACGGAAACAAAAACGTGTAGGTAGATTTATTGGTTATAAGCCCCAATATAAGCGAGCTATTGTCACCGTTGCTCCTGGGGACGAAGAAAAAATTAGAAAAGTTCTCTTCCCAGAAGTCTAGAAATTTTAGATGAGAGATTTGAGATCAGAAACAATCTAAAATCTAAAATCTAAAATCCAAAATTGATTAATCCAAAATTCAAAATTCAACTATGGGTACTCGTTCTTATCGCCCTTATACCCCCAGTACTCGCCAAGTTACAATCTCCGACTTTGCTGAAATTACCAAAACTGAGCCAGAAAAATCATTAACTGAATCAGTTCATCGTCCCAAAGGTCGGAACAATCAAGGGCGGATAACCAGCCGTCGTCGGGGTGGCGGACACAAACAACTTTACCGCATTATTGACTTTAAGCGAGATAAGCGGAATGTCTGGGCAACAGTTACAGCCATTGAATACGATCCTAACCGGAATGCGCGGATCGCTTTGTTATTGTACGAAGATGGCGAAAAACGTTACATTTTGCAACCCAATGGCATGACTGTAGGCACAAAGGTGATTGCAGGACCTGATTCTCCCATTGAAGATGGTAATGCTTTGCCACTGTCAAATATCCCCCTGGGTAGTAATGTTCACAACGTGGAAATGACTCCAGGTAAGGGCGGTCAAATCGTCCGTGCTGCTGGTGCAACTGCCCAAGTTGTCGCTAAAGAAGGCAACTATGTAACTTTAAAATTACCTTCAGGTGAAGTCCGCTTGATTCGCCGTGATTGCTACGCCACCATTGGCCAAGTCGGTAATACAGACGCGAGAAACCTGAGTGCTGGTAAAGCTGGACGGAATCGCTGGAAAGGCCGTCGTCCCAAGGTTAGAGGTAGCGTCATGAACCCTGTGGATCACCCCCATGGTGGTGGTGAGGGAAGAGCGCCTATCGGTAGATCCGGTCCTGTAACACCTTGGGGTAAACCTACATTGGGTGCTAAGACCCGTAAGCGCAAGAAAGCAAGCACTAAATTAATTATCCGTCGTCGGCGCAAATCCTCTAAACGTGGACGTGGTGGCCGTCAGTCCTAGAATTTGAGATTTTAAATTTTGGATTTTAGATTGGGTCTATTTTTAAGCTTTCAAAGTTTTTGAGGCCTAATATGGGACAGCTTAGTTATCCAAAATCCAAAATTCAGAAATTGAAAATCCAAAATCCAAAATCGAAAATTGCACTATGGGTCGTTCTTTAAAAAAAGGTCCGTTTATTGCTGACCATCTCCTCAAGAAAATTGAGAAGTTGAATGCAAAAAATGAAAAACAAGTGGTTAAAACCTGGTCGAGAGCTTCGACAATTTTACCCTTGATGGTAGGTCATACTATCGCTGTTCACAATGGACGGCAGCACGTTCCTGTATTTGTCAATGAACAAATGGTAGGTCATAAATTGGGAGAATTTGCTCCTACTCGTACCTACAGAGGTCATGGCAAAAGTGACAAAAAATCAGGGAGATAATCGCAATCTACAATTAACTTATGGCAACTGATACTACTACTGAAGTAAAAGCGATCGCCCGTTATATACGCATTTCTCCCTATAAAGTGCGCCGTGTACTTGATCAAATTCGCGGGCGTTCCTACCGAGAAGCACTAATCATTCTCGAATTTATGCCCTATGGTGCTTGTGAACCAATATTAAAGGTTCTCAGAAGTGCCGCAGCTAATGCCGAGCATAATGCTGGACTAGACCGGGGTGACTTGGTAATTAGTCAAGCCTACGCTGATCAAGGTCCAGTGCTAAAACGGTTTCAGCCCAGAGCGCAAGGTCGAGCTTACCAAATTCGCAAGCCAACGTGTCATATAACTGTTGCGGTTTCCGCCGGCGCTACTGCTGAGTAAACAGCTTTATAGGCACAAGAAAATTGCGTACAGTCAGAAATTTTAGAGGAAGCATTTGTGGGACAGAAAATTCATCCAGTCGGCTTTCGACTGGGTATAACACAAGAACACCAATCCCGTTGGTTTGCAGAACCTGACCGTTATCCAGAACTTCTACAAGAAGATTACAAACTCCGTCAATACATTGAACAAAAACTAGGTAGATACGCGCAAAATAACGCCGGGATTTCCGAAGTGAGAATCGAGCGCAAAGCCGATCAAATTGACCTAGAAGTACGTACAGCCAGACCAGGTGTGGTTGTAGGTCGTGGTGGTCAAGGTATTGAATCATTACGGTTGGGACTGCAAGGGGCATTGGGTGGTAATCGCCAAATTCGCATTAATGTAGTCGAAATCCAACGAGTTGATGCTGATGCCTATCTAATTGCTGAATACATTGCTCAACAATTAGAACGTCGTGTTTCCTTCCGTCGAGTTGTCCGTCAAGCAATTCAACGGGCGCAAAGGGCAGGAGTACAAGGAATTAAAATCCAAATCGGTGGTCGGCTCAACGGTGCAGAAATTGCCCGGACAGAGTGGACCCGTGAAGGCAGAGTTCCTCTCCATACCTTGCGTGCTGATATTGACTACTCTGGCTGCACAGCTAAGACAATTTACGGGATTCTCGGTATTAAAGTTTGGGTATTTAAAGGAGAAATTATTCCTGGTCAAGAACAGGCTCCCACCCAACCAGCCAGAGAACGTGACCGTGACCGTGACCGTGACCGTGGAGACCGTGAACGCGAACCCCGTCGCCGGCAACAACAACGTCGCCGTCAACAGTTTGAAGACCGCTCCAATGAAGCCTAGTCAATGCTCAATAGTCAGTGGCAAAAAAAACTGACAACGGACAACGGACAACCACGGGGGGTTTGCCCCTACTGACAACCGACAACTGACAAATCATGTTAAGTCCTAGAAGAACTAAATTCCGCAAACAACAACGCGGACGTATGGAAGGTCTGGCCAGCCGTGGCAGTACCCTCAACTTTGGGGACTTTGGACTCCAAGCCCAAGAACCATCTTGGATTACTTCACGGCAAATCGAGGCCTCCCGTCGGGCAATGACTCGTTATATTCGCCGGGGTGGTAAGATCTGGATTCGCATTTTCCCAGACAAACCAATCACCATGCGTCCTGCTGAAACCCGGATGGGTTCTGGTAAAGGTAATCCAGAATTTTGGGTAGCCGTAGTCAAACCAGGCCGGATTATGTTTGAAATTGGCGGCGTTGCTGAAGAAATTGCCCGCGAAGCTATGCGATTGGCCGACGCTAAGTTGCCAATTAAGACCAAATTTATTGTGCGCTCTCAACCACAGGAGCAGGAGTAGCTTATGCCTCTTCCCAAGATTGCGGAAGCTAGAGAATTAAATGACGAACGTCTGGCTGAGGAAATTGTTGCAGTTAAAAGACAACTATTCCAGTTGCGCTTGCAAAAAGCCACAAGACAACTAGAAAAGCCTCACCAGTTCAAACACGCACGCCACCGACTCTCCCAATTGCTGACAGTAGAAGGAGAACGGAAACGGGCAGCAAGTCTTTCAGACCAAGAGCAAAAGTAGAAGATTATGGCAGTCAAAGAACGAGTTGGCTTGGTAGTGAGCGATAAAATGCAAAAAACTGTGGTAGTAGCCATAGAAAACCGCGCTCCTCACCCCAAGTACGGCAAAATCGTAGTTAAAACCCGCCGCTATAAAGTTCACGACGAAGAAAATACGTGCAAAATAGGCGATCGCGTGCGGATTCAAGAAACCAGACCCCTGAGCAAAACTAAGCGTTGGCAAGTTACAGAAATCCTGAACACCAAAGCTACAGCGTAAACTGTTGTAACATAAGCTACAACAAACCCAAAAGAGAGACCAGTTGTGATTCAACCCCAATCTTATCTGAATGTCGCAGATAATAGCGGTGCTAAAAAACTAATGTGCATCCGCGTATTAGGTGCAGGTAACCGCCGTTATGGTGGCGTAGGTGATAGAATTATCGCCGTTGTCAAAGAGTCTTCACCCAACATGGCTGTCAAAAAGTCTGATGTTGTAGAAGCAGTAATTGTGCGTACTCGTAAGGCTATTAGTCGTGATAGCGGTATGACCATCCGTTTCGATGATAACGCGGCAGTTATCATCAACAAGGAAGGTAATCCTAGAGGTACACGGGTATTTGGTCCGGTAGCTCGAGAACTGCGCGATAAAAACTTTACTAAAATTGTTTCTCTGGCTCCGGAGGTGCTGTAATGGCAAAGCAGCCACAACCCAAAGTTTTTTATAAAATGCACGTCAAAACCGGTGACACTGTGCAAGTCATCGCCGGCAAAGATAAAGGTAAAGTTGGTGAAGTGATTAAAGCACTACCACAACTGAGCAAAGTTGTGGTCAAAGGTGTCAATATGAAAACCAAGCACGTGAAACCCCAGCAAGAAGGGGAATCAGGGCAAATAGTCACGACTGAGTACCCCATTCATAGCTCTAATGTGATGCTCTATTCTACCAAACAAAACGTTGCTAGTCGCGTCTGCTACACTTTCACTGCCGAGGGTAAGAAAGTGAGAATGCTCAAAAAAACAGGTGAGATTTTAGATAAATAAACTGGTGAATGAGGATGAGATTTTAGATTTTCCACCAAAATCTCAAATCCAAAATCCAAAATCCAAAATCTAAAATTCCCTGACCAAGCCCAGGGGATATAAGGAGAAACACTATGGCCATAACACGACTAAAAACTGTATATCAAGAGACAATTGTCCCAAAATTGATTACTCAGTTTGAATACACCAACGTGCATCAAGTGCCGAAGGTGATCAAAGTATCTGTCAACAGAGGTTTGGGAGAAGCTGCTCAAAATGCTAAATCCCTGGAGGCATCCCTGAGCGAAATTGCCCTGATCACTGGACAAAAACCAGTAGTAACACGGGCTAAAAAGGCGATCGCAGGTTTTAAAATTCGTCAAGGTATGCCTGTAGGGATTATGGTGACACTCAGAGGCGAACGGATGTACGCCTTCTTAGATCGTCTGATTAACCTGACACTACCTAGAATCAGAGACTTTCGCGGTGTCAGCCCCAAAAGCTTTGACGGACGTGGCAACTACACTCTAGGTGTGCGGGAACAGCTAATTTTTCCAGAAGTGGAATACGACAAAATTGACCAAGTCCGAGGTTTAGATATTTCTATTATCACCACGGCAAAAACAGACGAAGAGGGCCGCGCCTTATTAAAGGAAATGGGAATGCCCTTTCGTGATCAATAAGTTCATCTAAAGAGGGAACGATGGCGGCTAACGACACAATTGCAGATATGCTGACGCGCATCCGCAATGCCAATATGGCGAAACATCAAACTACGCAAGTACCAGCTACAAAGATGACTCGGAGTATTGCCAAGGTATTGCGGGAAGAAGGCTTTATTGCGGAAGTTGAAGAAGCAGGAGAAGGAGTAAAGCGTAACCTAGTTATTTCCCTGAAATACAAAGGTAAAAATCGCCAACCTTTAATTACTGCCCTCAAGCGAGTCAGTAAACCCGGTTTACGAGTTTACTCCAACAAAAAAGAATTACCAAGAGTGCTAGGCGGTATCGGTATTGCCATTATTTCTACATCCAGTGGGATTATGACTGACCGCGAAGCACGCCGCCAAAATCTAGGCGGTGAAGTGCTTTGCCACGTTTGGTAATCGTCATTGGTCATTGGTCATTGGTCAGTGGCAAAACAACGAACAACTGACAAGTGACAACTAACAACTGACAATAGACAAAGAACAAAAAATCATGTCTCGTATTGGTAAACGTCCAATTACCATCCCCGCCAAAGTTCAAGTGGCGATTGATGGTGTCAAAGTAGTGGTAAAGGGTCCTAAAGGTGAACTTTCCCGACAACTACCTAACAATGTTATCGTCTCCCAAGACGGAGAAACATTGCTAGTTACCCGTCGTGATGAAACCCGGACCTCTAGACAAATGCACGGTTTGAGCCGCACACTAGTGGCCAACATGGTAGAGGGAGTATCCCAAGGTTTTCAACGTCGCTTGGAAATCCAAGGGGTCGGTTATCGCGCTCAAATTCAAGGGCGTAACCTAGTTTTAAACATGGGTTATAGCCATCAAGTGCAAATTGAACCACCAGAGGGAATTCAATTTGCGGTAGAAGGTACTACTAATGTCATAGTCAGTGGCTATGACAAGGAAATTGTCGGCAACACAGCCGCGAAAATTCGCGCCGTTCGTCCCCCTGAACCTTACAAAGGTAAAGGTATTCGCTATGCCGGTGAAGTGGTCAGACGTAAAGCTGGTAAGACTGGTAAGGGTGGTAAGAAGTAAATATGAAACTTACTCGTAGAGAATCAAAACAGCGTCGTCATCGGCGCGTTCGTGGTAAAGTTAACGGTTCGGCCGAACGTCCCCGTCTGGCTATATTCCGATCTAATGAGCATATTTACGCTCAAGTGATTGATGATACCAAACAGGAAACTATAGTAGCGGCATCAACCGTAGAACCAGAATTAAAATCCAATATCGCTTCTGGTGCTAACTGTGAAGCATCAGTGCAAGTTGGTAAATTGGTAGCAGTACGCGCTCTAGAAAAAGGCATCACCAAGGTAGTTTTTGACCGGGGTGGCAACCTCTATCATGGTCGCATTAAAGCCCTAGCCGAGGCAGCACGGGAGGCTGGTTTAGATTTCTAAGTCCGTCAGTGGTCAGTAGCAACTGACAACTGACAACTGACAACTGACAACTAAAAGAGAACATTGATTATGGTAACCGGTCGTCGTAAAGCAAGTCGTGCGAAAAAAGAAGAAACCAACTGGCAAGAGCGAGTTATCCAAATCCGCCGGGTGAGTAAAGTCGTCAAAGGTGGTAAAAAACTTAGCTTCCGCGCCATTGTCGTCGTCGGTAATGAACGTGGACAAGTTGGAGTCGGAGTTGGCAAGGCCTCAGATGTAATTGGTGCAGTTAAAAAGGGTGTCGCTGATGGTAAAAAACATCTAATTGACATCCCTATCACTAAATCCAATTCTATTCCTCACCCCATTGATGGTATTGGTGGTGGAGCTAAGGTCATGATGCGTCCAGCTGCACCAGGTACAGGCGTAATTGCCGGGGGTGCTGTACGGACTGTATTAGAGTTAGCAGGAATACGTAATATCCTGGCTAAACAATTAGGTTCAAACAATCCTTTAAACAACGCTAGAGCCGCAGTTAACGCTCTATCAACCCTGCGGACATTAAGTGAAGTTGCTGAAGATCGCGGTATCGCCATTGAGAAACTCTATATTTAGTCGCCCTTTGTATCAGATTCTCAATCTCAAATCCAAAATCTAAAATCTAAAATCCCCAATCAAAATGAGACTCAACGATGTTAAGCCTCAAAAAGGCTCGAAAAAACGCCGTAAGCGCGTAGGTAGAGGTATTTCTGCTGGACAAGGCGCTAGTGCTGGTCTAGGGATGCGTGGTCAAAAATCCCGTTCTGGTAGTGGGACAAGACCAGGTTTTGAAGGTGGTCAACAGCCATTGTACCGCCGGATACCTAAACTCAAGGGATTCCCTCTCGTTAATCGGAAAATTTACACGATCATTAATGTAGAGAAGTTAAATGATTTACCTGCTAACTCAGAAGTAACTCTGGAATCTTTAAAAGAGGCTGGTATTTTAACCGCTGCTAAGGGGCCATTGAAAATTTTGGGAAATGGGGAATTAAATGTTCCTCTCCGGGTAAAGGCCGCTGCTTTCACGGGTCAAGCTCGTATCAAAATTGAGGCTGCTGGTGGGAGTTGTGATAGCGTAGCGCGGCCTACAGCCACAGCTGCATAAAAGATGAAGGATGCGGGATGAAGGATAAAAGATCAAGCACTGGAAACTTCACACCTCATACTTCACACCTCATACTTAAAAGGTAAAACTCTATGATCAGTCGAGACAAAGCCCCAACGGCTCAAGAAACTTTTATGCAAATGGCGCAAGCAGCCGGACTGAGAGGTAGGCTGCTTGTTACCGTAGGTATTTTAATTTTAGTTCGTTTGGGCATCTTTTTACCTGTACCAGGAATTGATAGACCTAAGTTTGCTGAAGCTATATCGGGCAATAATTCCATCTTTGGCTTGTTGGATATATTCTCTGGACGAGGACTCTCTACTTTGGGGATCTTTGCTTTGGGGATTTTGCCCTTTATTAATGCTTCCATTATCATCCAATTGCTCACCGCCGCTCTGCCCTCTTTAGAAAATTTACAGAAAAATGAAGGGGAAGCAGGTCGGCGGAAAATATCACAAATTACCCGCTATGTGACTGTAGGTTGGGCAATTATTCAAAGCGTGGCTTTTTCGGCATTATTCCTCCAACAATTTGCCCTCAACCCAGGTCCGATATTTGTGGCAGAAACCGCAATTGCTCTCACTGCTGGTTCAATGTTCGTGATGTGGGCATCAGAACTAATTACGGAACGGGGTATTGGTAATGGTGCATCTTTGCTGATTTTTGTCAACATTGTTGCTTCTTTACCCAAGGCTCTGGGTGATACCATTGACTTGGTACAGGTGGGTGGACGGGAAATTGTCGGTCGTGTCATTGTTCTTGTACTAGTTTTTATGCTCACTATTGTGGGTATTGTGTTCGTACAAGAGGGAATGCGCCGCATCCCTATTATTTCTGCCCGTCGTCAAGTGGGTAGAAAGGTTTTAGCAGAACAGCGGAGTTATTTACCCCTACGTCTTAATTCTGGGGGGGTAATGCCGATTATTTTCGCAGCGGCCATCCTGAGTTTGCCGCTTTTAGTCGCCAATTTTACTAAAAATCCCGAATTAGCAAACATTGTTAATACTTACCTGAGTCCTGGTGGTTCTGCACCTTGGGTATATGCCCTCGTTTACTTAATTTCCATTGTTTTCTTTAGTTACTTCTATTCTTCGTTGATTCTCAACCCTGTAGATGTGGCTCAGAATTTGAAAAAAATGGGTTCTAGTATTCCGGGTATTCGTCCCGGTAAGGCTACTAGTGAGTATATTGAACGGGTGACAAATCGCCTCACTTTTTTAGGTGCTATCTTTTTGGGTTTGGTGGCAATTATTCCTACCGCAGTGGAAAGTGCTTTGAAAGTGCCAACTTTTAAGGGGCTAGGTGCAACATCTTTGTTAATCTTGGTTGGTGTGGCAATTGATACGGCTAAACAAATCCAAACTTATGTTATATCTCAGCGATATGAAGGAATGGTGAAACAATAGTGACGCGATTAATCTTCTTGGGACCACCGGGAGCAGGTAAAGGAACTCAAGCTAAAATATTGGCTGAATTTTTACAGATTCCCCATATTTCTACAGGTGACATTCTACGTCAGGCTATTCAGGAGAAAACAGATTTGGGTATCCAAGCCCAAGCTTATATGGATAAAGGCGAATTAGTCCCCGATAAATTAGTAGAGGATATGGTTGAGGAACGTCTGAAAAAATCAGATGCTAAATCAGGTTGGATTTTAGACGGCTTTCCCCGTAAAGTTACACAGGCAGAGTTTTTGGCAAAATTACTCGAAAATTTAGGACAGGGTGGTGAAAAAGTAGTCAATCTGGATGCGCCAGATGAAACTGTTGTTAGTCGCTTACTCGGACGCGGACGCAAAGATGATACTCAGGAGGTGATTCGTCGCCGCCTGGAGGTTTATCGTGATGATACTGCACCCTTGATTAGTTATTACAGCCAGCGCGAAAAACTCCTCACAGTCAACGGTAATCAGTCCCAAGAAGAAGTTTTTACTGCTTTGCAAAATATCATAGCTGCTTAAAAGAAATAGGGACAGTATTCTATGTAGGTAGAAGGAAAAAACTGATTTCATGATGGCCTATTACCTGTACCCTACTTTCTCGCCCAGGCACAAGTCAATTTTAGCTAAGATATATTCATAAACTGTTGAGATATTTCTCTAATTGTGTTCTTTATGCATGACAAGTGTACAAGAATAATAGGAGATTGTTGAGTTGAGGAAAAAACTTGTCTAAGCAAGATCTAATTGAAATGGAAGGGACTGTCACCGAATCTTTGCCTAATGCAATGTTTCGTGTTGACTTAGATAACGGCTTTAATGTCCTAGCACACATCTCTGGAAAAATTCGCCGTAATTACATTAAGATCTTACCTGGCGATCGCGTCAAAGTTGAATTAACACCCTACGACTTAACCAAAGGTAGAATCACCTATCGTCTGCGGAAGAAATAAATCTATGTAGAGAATTCTACCATAAATCAATTGGTTTTTTTCTAGTTACATAACTGAAATATTTCTTCTATAAATGCTATAATCTACTATTTGGAGTCAATTTTAAAAGGCATGAAAGTCAGAGCCTCGGTTAAGAAGATTTGTGAGAAATGTAGCGTGATCAAGCGTCGTGGTCGCGTTATGGTGATTTGTGAAAATCCCAAACACAAACAACGTCAGGGATAGATTCAAATCTATCAAAGTTAAGAACGGGACTAAAGGCTTGAGGCCAGATCACGTTTTACTAACTGCAATTACGAAAACAATAGGGAGAAATTCATTGTGGCACGGATTGCCGGAGTAGACCTTCCCCGCGATAAGCGCGTTGAAATCGGTCTAACATACATTTACGGAATTGGCTTAACTAGATCACATCAAATTCTCGCGGCTACTGGTGTAAATCCAGATACCCGCGTCAAAGACCTAAGTGATGCTGATGTCACAGCCCTCAGAGGCGAAATCGAAAGCAACTATCAAGTTGAAGGGGATTTACGTCGTTTAGAAGGGCTAAATATTAAGCGTCTAGTTGATATTGGCTGTTACAGAGGTCGTAGACACCGCATGGGCCTACCTGTGCGGGGACAAAGAACTCGTACCAACGCCAGAACCAGACGTGGTAGAAGACAGACGGTGGCTGGGAAGAAAAAAGCTCCCGGTAAATAATTTTTCTAAACTTGCGGCAATGGGCAAGTTGTACCTTAAATTTACTCAACAAATATGGCCAGACAACCAACCAAAAAAACCGGGAGCAAAAAACAGAAACGGAACGTTCCCAACGGCATTGCCTACATTCAATCTACTTTCAACAATAGCATTGTCACGATTACCGATCAAAAAGGAGATGTCATCTCCTGGGCAAGTGCTGGTTCTAGTGGATTTAAAGGGGCAAAAAAAGGAACTCCCTTTGCGGCACAAACCGCTGCTGAAAGCGCGGCTAGACGAGCCACAGACCAAGGAATGCGGCAAATCGAAGTCATGGTTAGTGGCCCTGGTGCCGGCAGAGAAACTGCGATTCGGGCGCTCCAAGGTGCAGGACTGGAAATTACACTCATTCGGGATATTACCCCAATTCCCCACAACGGTTGCCGTCCACCCAAGCGCCGTCGAGTTTAAACAAAACTATTTTGGCACCCAAGCCGGTAGGTTGAAGCTCGGGAAAATAATCAGCAATGCCCTGTGTGGCTGGTAATTTTGAACTATTTTCCCCAAGGGAGTACCTATCCAATTTAGACCCATGGGGTAAATAAGTTCGCGTCACAAAGCGATAATCAGCTTTTCCCCCAGGTTGATCAACTTTGTGGAAACCAAAAAAACAATACCTGTAGGCTAAATTAAGATATCAAATTTAGGCGATAATTGCCAACTGTCAATTGTCAACTGGAAAACGAGGCAATTAATTTACCTTCTAGCAGCACCTTAAAAAGGGAGGCTACTCCATGGCGCAGTTTCAAATTGAATGTGTAGAATCTAATGCTGAGGAAAGTCGGAGCTATTACAGCAAGTTTGTTCTCGAACCTCTAGAGCGAGGACAAGGAACAACTGTTGGTAATGCGTTGCGGCGGGTGTTACTTTCTAATTTAGAAGGAACATCAGTAACAGCAGTGAGAATTGCTGGTGTTAGTCATGAGTTTGCAACGGTTCCGGGTGTGCGGGAAGATGTACTGGAAATCCTCATGCGCATGAAGGATGTGATTCTCAAGAGTTATTCTGCTCAACCCCAAATTGGTCGCTTAGTCGTGAATGGACCTGCTACGGTAACGGTGGCACATTTTGACTTACCCAGCGAAGTAGAAGTGATTGACCCAACTCAGTATATCGCCACCGTCGCTGAAGGTGGCAAACTGGAAATGGAATTTCGCATTGAGAGAGGCAAAGGTTACCGCACTGTAGAACGAGGCAGAGAAGAAGCCACATCTTTGGATTTTCTGCAAATTGACTCAGTATTTATGCCTGTACGGAAAGTCAACTATAGTGTGGAAGAAGCTCGTGGCGATGGTTCTTTGAAAGACCGACTCCTGTTGGAGGTATGGACTAATGGTAGCATCTCTCCCCAAGAGGCACTATCATCGGCCGCTGGAATTTTGGTAGATTTATTCAACCCTTTGAAAGATATCTCCTTAGAACTAACGGATATAGGTTCAGACTACCCAGATGACCCCACAGCCCAAATCCCAATTGAAGAGTTACAGTTGTCTGTAAGAGCTTATAACTGTCTCAAACGCGCCCAAGTCAACTCTGTAGCGGACTTATTGGATTATACCCAAGAAGACCTTTTAGAAATCAAAAACTTTGGTCAAAAGTCAGCGGAAGAAGTAGTGGAAGCTTTACAGCGGCGCTTGGGTATTACCTTAGCTCCAGAAAGAAGCTCCAAAAGCAGCTAAAGCAAAACCTAATAAATAAAACTTCATTAGTGCATTGTTATGCGTCATCGTTGCCGAGTCAAACAACTTAGTAAACCAGCAGACCAACGTCGCGCTCTCCTCAGAGCTTTGACAACAGAGTTGGTACGTCATGGTCGAATTACTACAACTTTAATCAGAGCTAAAGTTGTTCGCAGTAAGGTAGATAAAATGATTACTCTAGCAAAGGATGGCTCTCTAGCAGCCCGTCGTGAAGCTTTAGGTTATATCTACGACAAAACCCTAGTTCATGCACTATTTGAGCAAGCTCCTACTCGGTATGCTAACCGTCAAGGGGGCTATACTCGGATTCTCCATACCGTACCCCGTCGCGGTGATCATGCTGAAATGGCGATTATTGAACTAGTTTAAAGTTATTGGTTATTGTCATGGGTCATTGGTCATTAGTCAGTAGTCAAGAAAAACCACTGACAACTGACAATTGACAACTGACAACTGACAACTGACAAACAACTATGTTAGAAAGCGGCCAGCATTATCCCACTCAGCGAGTAGCTTTAGTTATTCAGTATCTAGGTACTCATTTTCACGGCTGGCAAAGACAAAAAGGACAGCGCACCGTCCAAGAGGAGATAGAAACAGCTATAGCCACGGTTTTGGGGTATCATGTAGCACTCCACGGCGCAGGTAGAACTGATTCTGGAGTCCATGCTGCCGCTCAAGTCGCTCATTTTCAGGCTACAGGTTTAATTCCCGCACATAAGTGGGCAAAAGTTCTCAACAGCTATTTGCCCCCAGATGTATTGATCAGGGCATCAGCAGGTGTAAGTGAAAGTTGGCACGCTCGTTTTAGCGCTGTTTACCGACGATATCGTTACACTATATACACCGAAGAATTACCGAATTTATTCGTAAAACCCTTCAGTTGGCATTATTATTATGCAGCCTTAGATGAATCCTTAATGACATCTGCCCTCAAACCACTGCTGGGAAAACACCATTTATCTGCTTTTGAGCGGGCTGGGTCAGTGCGATCGCATTCCTGGGTAGAAATACAAGCAGTAGAATGTCGTCGCAGCGGAGCTTTTATCCATATTGAAATTCAAGCTAATGGATTTTTATATGGCATGGTAAGGCTGTTAATAGGCATGATAGTAGAAGTGGGTTCTAGACAACGGACAGTAGAGAATTTCACCGAAATCTGGCAACAAGAACGGCGAGAAGAAGTGAAATATTCTGCACCTGCTCACGGACTATGCTTATTGAGAGTCGGTTATCCCGATTTTCCCTTTCCACCAAAAATATGGTATGACACCCAACCATACTTAGTCATGAATAATGACAACTGACAACTGACAAAGGACAAAGGACAAAGGACAAAAAATGAGTAGTAAAACCTACCTTCCCCCTCAAGCATCTCTTGAGCGTGATTGGTACTTAGTAGACGCTACAGATAAGCGTCTGGGAAGACTGGCCAGCGAAGTCGCTATGATTCTCAGAGGGAAGAGAAAAGCCGAATATACTCCCCATTTAGATACAGGGGATTTTGTGATTATTATCAATGCTGAGAAAGTAGCAGTTACAGGTAAAAAGCGCACCCAAAAACTTTACCGTCGTCATTCTGGCCGTCCCGGTGGCATGAAAACAGAAACCTTCGCTAAGTTGCAACAGCGCTTACCAGAAAGAATCCTCGAACACGCCATTAAGGGTATGTTACCTAAAAACAGTTTGGGTAAACAACTATTTACCAAACTAAAAGTCTATGCAGGACCTACCCACCCTCATGCAGCACAACAACCTAAAGAAATCACCATTAGTACAATTCCTGGAGAAAATTAATGCAGGTAGCAGAAATTAATAGCGGTCGTGCCGTTTACTGGGGTACTGGTCGTCGTAAATGCTCAGTGGCCAGAGTTCGCCTAGTTCCTGGTGCGGGTAAAATGACTGTTAACGGTAAAGATGGAGAATTGTATTTCCAATTCAATCCCAACTATTTAGGAGCTATTAAAGCACCTTTAGAAACATTGGGTTTGGAAAACGAATACGACATCGTTGTGAAAGCTGAAGGTGGTGGCTTAACTGGACAAGCTGATTCTATCCGTCTAGGAGTAGCCCGCGCTTTATGTGAGCTTGACCCGGATAACCGTTCACCTTTGAAAACCGAAGGGTATTTAACTCGTGACCCACGAGCTAAAGAACGGAAGAAATACGGTTTACATAAAGCCCGCAAAGCACCTCAATACTCCAAACGTTAATCACTTTTGGATTTTGGATTTGGGGTTTTTCTCCACCAGCGCAGCAATATGTATTGTCTCTGAGGGACGATAGAGATATATAATAGCAAAGCATGGCCTAAGCCATAGAGATTTATCTCAAAATCTAAAATCTAAAGTGTCAAAATTTATATACATTCACAACACAAAAAACAATGGCTAAACCTGATATTCACCCTAAATGGTATCCAGACGCTAAGGTCTACTGTAATGGTCAAGTAGTGATGACCATTGGCGCTACCAAGCCCGAACTCCACGTAGATGTTTGGTCTGGAAATCACCCCTTTTACACTGGTACTCAGAAAATGATTGATACTGAAGGCCGTGTAGAACGCTTTCTCCGTAAATATGGTATGTCCAGCGCTCAAACTGCTGACGATAATCAAAAGTAGCGGGTTGGCTATAGCTATTTAAGCGAGTGCATGGCGGAAGCCATAGACGACCCCGCACTGCGCTGGGTCGCTTCTCATTTTATGCTTGAGCCAACTTGTTATTTTTTAGGAGCATTTATAGTCATCATGGCAGAATTATACTTACTGGAGAAACTTAAATCCGTTGAACAAACCTTTAATGAATTAACACGCCGTTTAGCTGATCCTGATACCGCTAGTAATCCTGATGAGTATCAAAAAATTGCTAAGTCTCGTTCTTCTTTGGAAGAGGTAGTTAATACCTATGAAACTTGGAAAACAGCCCAGGATGAATTGGTAGGGGCGCGTCAAATACTCAAAGAGTCTAATAGCGACCTAGAGTTGCATGAGATGGCCGCATTGGAAGTTAGCGAACTAGAAGAAAAGCTAGAATATTTAGAAAGTCGCTTAAAGGTATTGCTGTTACCCCGTGACCCCAACGATGATAAAAACATTATGTTGGAAATCCGCGCTGGTACAGGTGGTGATGAAGCAAGTATCTGGGCAGGAGATTTACTGCGAATGTATTCCCGGTATGCTGATAACCAAGGTTGGAAGGTGAAGTTAGTCAGCGAGTCCCCTGGGGAAATGGGCGGTTTTAAAGAGGTAATTCTAGAAGTTCAAGGTGATAGTGTTTATAGTAAACTCAAGTTTGAATCTGGTGTACATCGTGTACAGCGCGTACCAGCAACGGAATCTGGGGGAAGGGTTCACACTTCTACCGCTACTATAGCGATTATGCCGGAAGTGGATGAAGTGGAAGTCCATATTGATCCGAAAGATATTGAAATGAGTACAGCCCGTTCTGGTGGTGCGGGTGGACAAAACGTGAATAAGGTGGAAACAGCCGCTGACTTATTTCACAAACCTACAGGTATTCGGATTTTCTGTACAGAAGAACGTAGTCAGTTACAGAATAAAGAACGGGCGATGCAAATTCTCCGGGCTAAATTGTATGAATTAAAACTGCGAGAACAACAGGATGCTGTCACTTCCATGCGGAGATCCCAAGTTGGTACGGGTTCTCGTTCGGAAAAGATTCGCACCTACAACTATAAGGATAGTCGGGTGACTGACCACCGTTTAGGTCAAAATTTTACCCTTAATCCTGTCTTGGAGGGTGATATAGAAACGGTGATCCAATCTTGTATATCTCAAGACCAACAAGAACGGTTAGCAGAATTAGCCGCCTCCGGTTCTAGTAGTTAATTATCACAGGAAACAGGAAAAATAGATAGTTAACTGTTCTCAGGTTTAAGGACTAAATACCTTAAACCACTTATTTAAAACTGTATTAATTGTTTGTTTAATTTGATGGTTGCGATTCCATCTTTGAAAAGCGATTTCGTAATCTTCCCCTTTAGTTTGAAAAGTATTCCAAATATCTAAAGATATGGCTAATGCAGAAGCGACTAAGATATAAAGTGACCAAGAAATACCGCCACTTAGGGAATCCATGGCTAGGAAAAAAATGTTAATAATTGCGTAATTTCCGAGACGTTTTTTAAATTTACTGCGACGATAAAGGTTAAAAGCTTGACGTTGCTCGACTTCGCTTTGTTTAACCAACCAATCTCGTTCCGCTTGTTGGAGATTATCAGGTGATATTTGTAACTCTTTAGCAATTTCCAATATCTGTTGATAGGAAAATTCTTGATTATTGTCATTGACTTGACGAGAAATTGCTAATTGTAGGATTTGCTGTACATCCTCTTGAGTATAGGAACGCAGGGTATGAGAATTAAGTTCTGTCATAATTCTTGCTCAAATAAACGTTTTCATAGAGAACCACACTACTATCAGCAATATTGGTACTACTTCCAGGTTAGCAAATTTAAATCTATTCTGGTTTAGTTCTTTTTCGTGGGTTCTAGAGTGGTATCTGTGGTTAGATGAAGATTTGAAGGATAATTAACCGCAGATTAACGCAGATTAACACAGATGAAGACTGGTGAATTTATTTGGGGATATTTTTATTGGGAAATCTCTAACAGCAATACCCAGTTAAATTACCAAGAATTTAAAAAATTCCATCCTTCTTTTTCTCCTGTTTCGGGTATTTCTTCTGTTACTGGTGTGTTGATATTTTCATCTTGAATTAAACGATTATATGCTCCCGAATCAACCCATTTTAATAATTCACCAGTTCGCATGACTAACCAAGAAAGATGAGATTCTGAATAACTTAATATTTTCGTAACTTGATCTAGATTATCAACACTATTAGCAGTAAATTCGCGGGATTGAATTAGGAAATCTTCGATGACATTAGGGGTTAAATACTCTTCTGGTAAACCCGCAAGTTTCATTAATGCGGTAGTTGCAACATGAATATTTTGACAAGCTAATAAACCTGCACGGTCTGCTGTAAATTTTGCCATCATTACCCAATTATATAACGCTAATTCCACACCACTAGCGATCAATCCTCCTAATCCTAATGTGGTACTACTTAACCATACTTTCAATGCCGGCATGACAATTGATATTTGATGATAAATCATATGTTGACTTTTAATTCTAGCAATTTCGTATCCAAAAATAAATAGTAATTCATCATAGTTTAACCATTCCATTGCTTCAATATTAATCCCAATAATAGGTTTTTCTACGCCAATAATATAGGTTTGAATATGTCCTGTGCCTCGAAACAAATACAATTCAGGAATGGTTGTCACATCCAGAATTTGGCAAGCTTCTAGCAATGGTTGATATAATTGAGGAAAATTCCGGGGTGTAACTCTGATTTCACTAGCAATACTTTGTAATCTCAGTAAACGATCAATACCATATTCGTTGACTTTTTTCAGTAAAGGAGAAATACCGGGCATATTTTGTAAAGAAGCCAAAGCTTTTCGATCAAAAGGGTGTTCGTAAGCTGTTGAACTGATTCCAGTTAATATTTTTTTTGTCATGGGTAAGTAGGTTGGCGTTAAAAATTGTCGTTATGACAAGGGAACAGGGAACTCTTAACTGGGAACAGGGAACTCTTAACTGGGAACAGGGAACTCTTAACTGGGAACAGGGAACAGGGAAGAGGCTTCGCCGTGAGCGTCAGCCGAACGGTTTTGGGCAACTTTACTTTTCGTTACTTATGTCGGTTTTTTTTCCGTTCTCCTACTTAGTGGGTTAATTTGGTAATATTATTAATATAATTAAATTATATAGCTAATGACACCCTCCGCAAACGTAAAAAAATCCCGTTCAAAACTCAAATATATTCGTAGGTTGGGTTGAGGAACGAAACCCAACATTTTTGAGTTCTCATCTAAATGTTTTGTTGCTCATGTATATTTTATATTCTATGCTTTGTAAAAATCTGTAGCCAGAATTTCCTCTATTCTAACTTGACTTTATGATTTTACCAGAGCGATCGCTTTTACAGCAAGTAGCTTTGAGTGAGATACACCTTGTGCGGGCAAGATGCCCGCACCACAAGAGTTTTATTATTGATATTTGTACTTCATAAGATCGGGAACTGCTGTAAAAGATGTTTGCCATTTCAGAAAATGCTGAGAAACGAAACCCGACATTCTACCCTATTTACAACATTTCGGCCCATTTGTTGGGTTTGACTGCGTTCAACCAAACCTACAAACAATGGTCAAGTTATTGTTTACGAACCCATATTTTTATTCACTAATTCTCATACAGGTTTTGGTTTAAATTGTTCCATAACGTACTCCATAACTACAGGTTGCAAAGTATATTTACCTGCTTTTTCCTGAATTAAAGAGCGTGAATGTAGCCTTTCTATTGCTTGCCAAAAATGGGATCTAGAAATATGAGGTAATATATTTTCTAAATCAGTAATTGTTGTTAATTGCCAGTTAATTGCCAAATAATAGATGATTTGCTTTTCTAGATCACAGAGACAATTTAACTGTTGTTCTAGCAACCTGTGAAGATGATAACTGACTAATAGGGTATTCTGTGCTAGAAATTTGCTAATATCACCATTAAATAATTTGATGATAGCATTAATAGCTATTTGAATTTTTAAAGGATTATTACCATATAAATCGCATAATTCATATTTTTGTTGTTCTGTCCCCAATAGTTGTTTTGATTGTATTAAGGAAAACGCTGTTTTAAAAGAACCAAACAATCTCAAAGAACGCACTGAGGATGACCAGTTTTCCAGTAAACTAATTTGGTCAGGTTGATTTCGACAGGTGAAAATTAGACAGCTTTGATGATTGGTTTTCGCAATTACTTGGATAATATGATTATATTCGCTATCAAACTCGTCTACAACTATTTTGATGTCATCCAAGATAATCAGACAACGATAAGCACGCAAATAATGGATAATTCGATGAATATTGGGTTTACTTTCCTTGTAATTGGACACCAAGGATAGCATATCAGTAATCATCTCATCAAAAGACAGGACATTAGGCACATAACGCCAAAAAACGTAATCAAATTGATTTTGAATTTGTTTTGCTAGTTGAGTAGCTAAGGTTGTTTTTCCAACTCCAACCATACCGAATAATCCCAGTACACGACAACCATCTTGTAAAATCCATGACTGTAATTGTGTCAGTTCTTGGCTATATCCGTAAAATTCTGAAATATCAATTGCAGTTCCCCAGTCTAGAAATTGATTTGCATTTGGTTTTTTTTTGCGTATTTGTGCGTATGTGGGAGTGGTAGATATTACTTGAACACTGGTAGTAATTTCTTGCCAATCTAGATTTAATTTACGACACAGTTCTTCAAAGCTTGTATAACTAACAGGTTTACCAGTCAGAAAATTACTAATTGTAGATAGGGATAATCCTGTGTCATAAGCTAAAGATCTTTGGCTGGGGTAGCCATTAACTCCAAGTGCCATATTAACCTGTTGAATACGGTCATTGCTTACTTTAATTGACTTTCGCATATTATAAATAATTTACATAGAGACAGCAATAATCCACTTTTTCAGGCAGATTTGACTAAATTTCAGATGTTATGAGTGATATCTTCTCATAATCAGTGCGTCATGTAAATCTATCTAAAGATAGATGACAATGGTTGTTTTGTTTTTTGGTGTCAAAATTAGCTCTCAAGTCAGATGAAGTCAGATGAAGTCAGTTTTTCTCAGTACGGAAGTCACTTAGCAGTGGAATAAAATATTTGAGTGGAAAAGATTTTTCCTAGCACAGTTCAGAAACATCATGTAATCAGATAGAGGGTTATCTTCATGGCAAGATTTACAGTCACCAACAATAACGACAGTGGCGCAGGTTCTTTGCGTCAAGCCATCATTGATGCGGGTAATGTGGTTGGAGTAGATACTATTGATCTCACCAGCGTCAGCGGCACAATTAATCTCAACAGTTCTCTCGGCAATCTGAATACAGGTAACGATATCAATTTTGTTGATGATGGTAACACCACCATTAGTGGTCAAAATGCCTATCAAATTCTTGCGGTAAATGGTGCTAGTGTTACCTTCTCTAGACTTAGCTTTGTTAACGGTTTAGCCAGAGGAGGCGATGGTAATAATGGTGGTGGCGGTGGTTTAGGCGCTGGGGGGGCACTGTTTATTAATGCAGGTAATGTCACCCTGAATAATGTCACTTTTAGCGGTAACAGGGCAGTTGGCGGTAATGCCAATGGTAATGCTGGTTCTGGTGGTGGTACTGGGTCTAATGGCTCAGGTGGAGGTAGTGGTGGGGGATTTAATTCTACTACCAGTGGCGGATCAGGTGGTGGTGCTGGTATTTACGATTATGATACTGGCCGTCCTGGTGGAAACGGCGGGTCAGGTAGCTTTGGTGCAGGTGGTGGTGGTGGCGGCGGCGGCGGCGGTGCTTATGAAGGCGGTTTTTGGTATGATCCTAGCGATGGTGGTGGTAATGGTGGAAACGGTGGAAACGCTGGCTTTGGTGGTGGCGGCGGCGGCGGCGGCGGCGGCGGCTATGATTATGATTACTGGAGTAGTAATGATTATGGAAGCGGTGGAGCAGAAGGAGCCGGCGGTCAGTTCGGTGGAAATGGAAACGGTGGAGCCGGTGGTGATAACAGATCAGGCAGTCGCGGCGGCGGTGGTGCTGGTTTAGGTGGTGCGATTTTCGTTAACTCTGGCGCGAGTTTAACCCTACTAAATAGCGTTTTTACTGGCAACTCAGCCACAGGTGGTACTGGTGCAAATAATGGTCAAGGTGTTGCTGCAAATATTTTCGTCAATGGAGCTACAGCCCAAGCCATTGGCACAAACTACAGTGATACCTACGGTACAATCAATGCTGTCTCCTTCCTCACTAATGCCTATGAGTATAACGGGTCTATCTATCGCCTCACTACCGCTGGAACATGGCAACAAGCTCAACTTCAGGCACAGAGTTTAGGAGGAAATCTTGTCACCGTCAACAATCAAGCCGAGCAGGATTGGTTAGTTACTACCTTTGGTCCTACGGAACGGCTATGGATTGGCTTGACAGATGAGGAGACAGCAGGCCAATACAAGTGGGCGAGTGGTGAAACATCTACCTACCGTAACTGGGCTACAAATGAACCATCTGATAGTGCAGGCCATGTTCAAGATTATGTGTATATTAATTATCTTTCTCCGGGACGGTGGGATGATTTAGGTACAGGTCAACTCAGAGGCATTATTGAAAACAAGTTTTACGAGTATAACGGCAGTAAGTATCTCTTAACAGGTCCTGGAACATGGAAACAAGCTCAAGATCAGGCACGGAGTTTAGGCGGAAATCTTGTCACCGTCAACAATCAGGCCGAGCAGGATTGGTTAGTCAGTACCTTTGGTGGTAGTGAATTACTGTGGATTGGGTTGACAGATGAGGTGACAGAAGGCCAGTTCAGGTGGGCTAGCGGTGAAACCTATACTTATACTAATACTAACTGGAATTGGAATACTGGTGAACCAAATAATCTCCGGAATGAAGATTATGCGGGGATGAATTGGGGTGGGGCTGGTAAATGGAATGATTACCCCAGTACCTGGTCTCAAAGAGGCATCATTGAAATCAATCAGTATGGTGCAGTGGGGGGTAATCCTCAATCTCAGTTTTTCAGTTTAGCTAAACCCGAAAAATTTACCATTAGTGTTATCGGCGGTTTTGGTCCTGATATTTTCCAACTCAGATCCTACGACGGCTTAACTACATCTCAACAGGTTTCCGGTGGGCAAGGCGGTGATATATTTAATATCTCTCTTGAAGGCTCATCTGGGATAGTTGGGCTAGATTTCAATGCAGGTAAACTCAAAGATCTAGCCACAACGATAGTAACACCCAACTGGGATATTAAGAATGAACGTAGAATTGCGAATATGGCTCATGCCTCAATTCAAGCAGGTATAGATATTGCTTCGGGAGTGACACAAGGAATAAATATTACAGGCATAGGGAATGGTTTTATTAGTGCTGCTGCTGCTGCTGCTAAGGGAGCTAATACTATAGCGAATATAGCAGCAAACTACTTTTTAGACATCAAAGAAACTAATGCCAAGTTAAATCAACTCGGTAACTTCTTTGATGGTCAAGGAGCAAATGGCTGGGGAACCGTTAACATCACCCAAAGCCGTTCTTTGGTGGAGATTCTGGATTTTGAACCAGGGATAGACACCATAACCTTACCCAAGCTAACTGGCAATCAGAACTACACCTTTACTTTAGCGGCGGGTAATCAAAATGCGGTATTAGTTGCACTTTACAACGGAACCAATGCGTCTATACCTTTTTTGAAAATTAACATTGCTTCAACTCTTCAGGGACTTGTAAATGGTCAGAATATTGGTTTAGCGCAATTTATCCAAAGCTTGTTAGTTAACAATTCAGCCAATAGTGTTATCGGTAAGACCCTTAATGATTCTAGTAAAGTAGCAGTTAGTGGTGCAAGCTACACTGGAACTATGGCTGGGGATTATATCTATGTTGCTCAAAATAACCCCACTGTCGGCTCTGTCAAAATATACGGTAATGCTGGTGATGATATTCTGGCGGGAGGTGGTAATAATGGCAGTAACGAAATATATGGTGGAGATGGGGATGATTTCATTGTACCCGGTGGAGTGAATGACACTATTGATGGTGGTGCAGGATATGACCAGGTTAATTATTCACAGAATGCGGTAGGAATTTCTATCACCAGTAGTAATAGTACCAACTTCAAAACCGTTGAATCAGTTACAGGTACTGTCTACAACGATACTATCAATTACAGTGACTTACAAGTTGCCCCAGATGACGGATTACCCATAAATTTAGAGGGTAGGGCAGGAAATGACAGTCTTGTAGGCAGTCAATATCGGGATGTCATTGATGGCGAAGATGGCAATGATACCTTAATTGGTGGTGCGGGTAGCGATATCCTCAAAGGTGGTGCAGGTGATGATATTCTTAACCCTGGTTATAGCCAATACTCCACTGATACGGTTGATGGTGGCGATGGTAATGACCTACTGCAAGTAAATTACAGTAACAAGACTAGTGCTAGTGTAGGTATTCATTTAGGATTTCAAAACAATAATGTCATCTACCATCGTGCTGGAACTAATGGTGATAATTATGAGTTAGTTAAGTTTTCCAACATTGAACGTTTTGATATCACTGGTACACAATATGATGACGTTTTTGAGGGACGTTCAGGTAATGATACCTTCAATGGTGGTGCTGGTAATGATATTCTCAATGGTGGTGCAGGTGATGATATTCTTAACCCAGGTTATAGCCAATACTCCACTGATACGGTTGATGGTGGCGATGGTAATGACCTACTGCAAGTAGATTATACCAGCAAAACAGATAATGCTGGTATTCATTTAGGATACCAAAATACAAATCATATCTGGAATCGTGTTAATGGTCAGATTTTAGTCAATGTCTCTAATGTAGAAAACTACAATATCACTGGCACACAATATGATGACGTTTTTGAGGGACGTTCAGGTACAGATACCTTCAATGGTGGTGCTGGTGATGATATCTACATCGTAGATAGCACCACTGACACCATTACCGAAAATGCCAACGAGGGTATAGATACCATTCAATCTAGTGTCACCTTAACTCTTGCTACCAACGTCGAAAATCTGACCCTAACGGGAACAGCAGCAATTAACGGTACAGGTAACGCAGGTAATAACGTCATCACTGGTAATGCTGGTAATAACACCCTTGATGGTGGTGCAGGTAACGACACTCTTAATGGTGGTAGTAGGGATTCTTTACTGTCTTTAGATGGTGTCAATGACTATGTGAATCTCAACAATCCATCTCACCTGAATTTCACAGGAGAGATTACCATAGAAGCTTGGGTGAAAGTAAAAGCTACAGATGGACTGCGGAATATTGTCGCTCACGGGCATACTAACAATCCCAATGGTGAAGTATATCTCAGGGTTTACAATGGTCAATATCAAATTGCCTCTTGGAATGGTAGAGATTACATGGCTACCTTTGCCATACCCAGCGCAGATATTGGCAATTGGGTTCATCTGGCTGGAGTGTATAATAGTCAAGCTCAGGCATGGCAACTCTACCGCAATGGTATACTTGTTAATTCTACTGCTGCCAGCGTAGGAGCATTATTGGTTAATGAAAACTGGGCAATTGGTGCCAGAGGAAATGGAACAGAACGATTCTTCAACGGCGACATTGACGAAGTTCGTATTTGGAATAAAGCCAGGACTCAGCAAGAAATTCAGGCAAACCTGAACCAAACTCTAGCTGGAAATGAAGCTAACTTAGCTGGTTACTGGAATTTTGACAACGTTTCTGGCTCGACAATTACCGACTTAGCCAAAGGCAATAATGGTACTTTGACTAATGGAGCATCTATTATTGTAGCCAGTGACATCCTCATAGGCGGTACAGGTGATGATATCTACATTGTAGATACCACCACTGACACAATTACTGAAAATGTCAACGAGGGTATAGATACTATTCAATCTAGTGTCACCTTAACTCTTGCTACCAACGTTGAAAACCTGACTATAACAGGAACAGCAGCCATTAACGGTACAGGTAACGAACTCAATAACGTCATCACTGGTAACAGTGCTAATAACATCCTTGATGGTGGTGCTGGTACAGATACCTTAATTGGTGGTACAGGTGATGATATCTACATTGTAGATACCACCACTGACACGATTACTGAAAATGTCAACGAGGGTACAGATACTATTCAATCTAGTGTCACCTTCACTCTTGCTACCAACGTGGAAAACCTGACCCTGACAGGAACAGCAGTAATTAACGGTACAGGTAACGAACTCAATAACGTCATTACAGGTAACGCTGCTAATAACATCCTTGATGGTGGTGCTGGTATAGATACCCTAATTGGTGGTTTAGGTGATGATATCTACATTGTAGATACCACCACTGACACAATTACTGAAAATGTCAACGAGGGTATAGATACTATTCAATCTAGTGTCACCTTAACTCTTGCTACCAACGTTGAAAACCTGACTATAACAGGAACAGCAGCCATTAACGGTACAGGTAACGAACTCAATAACGTCATCACTGGTAACAGTGCTAATAACATCCTTGATGGTGGTGCTGGTACAGATACCTTAATTGGTGGTACAGGTGATGATATCTACATTGTAGATACCACCACTGACACGATTACTGAAAATGTCAACGAGGGTACAGATACTATTCAATCTAGTGTCACCTTAACCCTTGCTACCAACGTCGAAAATCTGACCCTAACGGGAACAGCAGTAATTAACGGTACAGGTAACGAACTCAATAACGTCATTACAGGTAACGCTGCTAATAACATCCTTGATGGTGGTGCTGGTACAGATACCTTAATTGGTGGTACAGGTGATGATATCTACATTGTAGATACCACCACTGACACGATTACCGAAAATGCCAACGAGGGTACAGATACTATTCAATCTAGTGTCACCTTAACCCTTGCTACCAACGTCGAAAATCTGACCCTAACGGGAACAGCAGCCATTAACGGTACAGGTAACGCAGGTAATAACGTCATCACTGGTAACGGTGCTAATAACACCCTTGATGGTGGTGCTGGTACAGATACTCTAATTGGTGGTTTAGGCAACGATATTTACGTTGTAGATAGCACCACTGACACCATTACCGAAAATGCCAGCGGTGGTACAGACACCATTCAATCTAGTGTTACTTACACGATTGCGACTCTTGCTCTTGCTAACGTGGAAAACCTGACACTGACAGGAACAGCAGCCATTAACGGTACAGGTAACGCAGGTAATAACGTTATTACTGGTAATGCTGGTAATAACACCCTTAATGGTGGTGCTGGTACAGATACTCTAATTGGTGGTTTAGGCAACGATATTTACGTCGTAGATAGCACTACTGACATCATTACGGAACTTGCTAATGGAGGTACAGACACCATTCAATCTAGCGCCACCTTAACTCTTGCTACCAACGTCGAAAATCTGACCCTAACGGGAACAGCAGCCATTAACGGTACTGGTAACGCAGGTAATAACGTCATCACTGGTAACAGTGCTAATAACATCCTTGATGGTGGTGCTGGTACAGATACCTTAATTGGTGGTTTAGGCAACGATATTTACGTTGTAGATAGCGCCACTGATACTATTACCGAAAATGCCAGCGGTGGTACAGACACCATTCAATCTAGTGTTACTTACACGATTGCGACTCTTGCTCTTGCTAACGTGGAAAACCTAACTCTGACAGGAACAGCAGCAATTAACGGTACAGGTAACGCTGCTAATAACGTCATCACAGGTAACACTGCTAATAATACCCTCAATGGTGGTGCTGGTAATGACACCCTTAATGGTGGTGCTGGTAATGACACCCTCACCGGAGGAGTTGGAAAAGATACTTTAATTGGAGAGTTGGGAGTAGACCGTTTTGACTACCGCGTTTTAACTGATTCTGTTTTCAGTAACTTTGATATCATTACCGGACTCAATGCTAGTGTTGGCAATGATTTATTCCTCGTTACCACTGCCCGCAGCGGGTTCAATAATGTTACCACACCTGTGACAACACTTGATGCAACCGGAATTGCAGCTAGGTTAACTCCTGCTGTGTTTACAGTTAACTCTGCTGCTCAATTTACTTTTGGTACTCGTACCTTTGTCGCTATTAATGATGCTACCGCAGGATTTAGTGCCACTACAGATGCTATCATTGAGGTGACAGGTTTAACTGGTACTTTAGGAATCAGTAACTTTATTACTACCTTAGTGTAGCTTCTGGTATTCTTGAGGTAAACCACTTTGTAGAGATGTTTCATGAAACGTCTCTACATTATTCTTGTTATTGATGGGATATGTAAGGGTTTAGCAGTGATAATTGGTGTCAACTTAACGTAAAACCCATAACCCAACTGGGAATTAATTCCCAGTCTCATAGCAGAAGTTGTCTTTTGATGACTAAAAGAACTAGAAACGTTAGATATCACTTTTTTGTCAAGTCAATAGGGAATTTTGGCGATCGCTCAAATTAGATCATTTTAGATCATTTTTGAGCAAATTTATGGCTAAAATTGTTGAAGGAATAGCTATTAATTTTGTAAAGTTTTATATCAGCCGGAGAAATTAATTTCTAAAACTACTGTCAATAAAGGGTTTGAGACTAACATCTTTTGAAAGATCCAAAATTGACAATAGTCACCTAATTATGAAATTATCTGGAATAATAGCAAATCGCTGAAAGTATAGCAACCTCGTTTGTAAATAGAAAAGATTCTTAATTAATTATTAAGAAAATCTAAGGGCTGCTAAAAGTTATAAATATCAAAAGTATTATTGATTTTACAGCGAATTTCAGGTAAATGAACCACGGTTTTTGTTTCGCGCAATCTCTCTTAGAGATCCCGAAGGGTAGGCGCAAAGTAAGGAAGGCGCAAAGGGAGAAGGTAATCAAAATCTGGTTTAAATAGATGAAAACTGCTGTATATAATTCAAGCTTATCATATTATTTCATGATGGTGAGCGAGAGGCTTGAGCTAGAGGCTTGAGCGAAAGGCTAACAAACCCGCCATTGCATCCGACCGATAACCGCTATATGGTATTTATTGCCTGAAATAGTGTATAATCAAGAAAAAATTCACTAAGGGCATATATAATTATGAATACATTGGAAAAATTAGAATTGTTGAGTGAAAACTGTAGCGACAACACAGAATTAGATAGAATTATTGGACAACTTTTAAATGTAATTTTAACCCGTTATGGTCAAAAACTCGCTATTTATAATTTAGATATAGATAAATTTGAGAAAAAATATCAACTCGCTTCTGAACAATTTTTAGAACAATTTAACTCAGGAAATTTAGGAGATGAAATGGATTTTTTTGAGTGGTTCGGCTTATGTGAACTACGCAAAGATATTTTACAAAAAATCCATAAATTAAAACAAGCTTTATGAAAAATGTTAGAAATGCCGATGACTATTTGGCAATGTAATCATGAAAAAAATCTATGTTGCAAACCATTCAAGGAATCTATAAAAACGGTAAAATATAACTTTCTGAAACACCCCAAGACCTTCTTACAAACTAAACCTACTGCTTGTCCAGAAATAATTATACAGCATTAAGGTATAGCAGAAAATATTATCTTTGAATCTTATTGAGATGAACTATTACCAGCTAAAGAAATAGAATTTTAATCATGGCTTATCTACCCGATACTTGTGTTGTAGGGTGCTTTGCTATTGCATACAGCAAGTAGCTTTGAGTGAGGTACACCTTGTGCGGGCAAGATGCCCGCACCACAAGAGTTTGATTATTAATATCTGTACTTCATAATATCGGGAACTGCTGTAAATCCTGCAAATAAACAGATTGTTGATATCTGACACACTCTACCAATGTGCCAGTTGCGTAAGTTCTGTAATTTTTGGAGGTTGGGTTGTAGCAAGATCCTGAGGGGCATGAAGTGAAACAGTTTCAAACCCAATATTAGCGGTGTGATAGTCAGGGTTGTTGGGTTTCGTTTCTCAACCCAACCTACAATACTGGTATCCTTTAGGGAAACCACATTGTAGAGATGTTTCATGAAATGTCTCTACATCATCCTTATGATTGATGCGATATGATCACGATTCAATTATTAATAACCGCACATTAGAAAATTTAAACGATTTATTTGATAACATGGTGCGTTACGCTGTCGCTAACACACCCTACATACCATAAGTTACTCTATTTGTCAATAGTATATTTGTACTATCAGTCAAAGTACATTATTTGTTGAATAATTTTTCCCCAATTTACCCTTGAAAACTACTGCTAATTTGTAAAGTTTTGTATTTTTTTGAAAATTGATCTCTGAAACGACTGTAAATAAAGACTTTTAAAGATCATCTTTTGAGCAGGGTACAAAATTGATAATAGCAACCCAATTATGAAATTCTCAATAATTCTAGCAAATCGCGGAAAGTATTGCAAGCTCGTTGCTAAATAAAAATAATTCTCAATTAATTGTTAAGAAAATGTTACATAGAATTGCAGCTAGATTTGAATATTAAAAGTATTATTGATAATGTATAATGTAACCTTATCATTTCATGCAGTGAGTAACTTTAGGAAAACTGTTGAGCATAGTACCGCGCATATTTCCCTGCTAATTCTAACAATTGCTGATGATTTCCTGATTCGACAATTTGTCCTTTCTCTAATACTAAAATGCGATCGCATTTTCTGACAGTTGACAATTTATGAGCAATAATTAATACAGTGCGGTTTTTCATCAATCTCTCTAAAGCTTCTTGTACCAAAGCTTCTGACTCAGAATCTAAAGCAGACGTAGCTTCATCAAGTATCAAAATTTGCGGGTTAAGCAGGACTGCGCGAGCAATAGCTATTCTTTGTCTTTGTCCCCCTGATAAATTCACACCTCGCTCTCCCACCCAAGTATGATAACCTGCCGGTAATTGCTGAATAAATTGATGAGCATTGGCGATTTTTGCGGCTTTTTCAACAGCTTGAATATCAAAATCATTCTGTCCAAAGGCGATATTTTGGGCAATAGTTCCCGAAAACATAATTGTTTCTTGGGGAACGATGCCAATTTGTTTTCTTAAACTATTTAAAGTCACATTTCGGATATTGATATCATCTATAAAAATCTCTCCAAATTCCGCATCATAAAATCGAGGTAACAGGTTCACAAAAGTAGTTTTACCAGCACCGGAAGCACCAACTAAAGCAACAGCCTGACCGGGCATTATTAATAAGCTAATATTTTTTAAAACCGTTTCTCCCGATTGATAGGCAAAAGTAATATTGGAATATTCGACTTTACCATTAACAGCAGGTAAATTAATAGCATCAGGTTTTTCTAATACCGTTGGTTGAATTGCTAATAACTCAAAAACCCGATCAATTGATGCCTCACCTTGTTTAAATTCATTATAATTATTAGTAGTATGTCCAATTGGGTCAATTAACAAAGCTGCTGCTGTTAAATAACTAAAAAATTCACCGACGGTTAAATTACGTTGAGATATTTGCCAAGTTCCTACCATTAATAAAGATAAGGCACTGACAGCTTCTAAAAACCCGACAATGGGAATTTGAATAGCCTTTAATCTTTCTACAGAATATTTAGCTTTAAAACTGCGTTCTGCTTCAAAACTAAACCTATCAATTTCGTATTTTTCCGCTGCAAAAGCTTGAATTAAGCGAATACCGCTAAAAACCTCTGTTAAAATAGCAGATAAATCAGAAATACGACTTTGACTTTTGAGGGAATATTTTCGTAAACGTTCCCCAAACCAACCAATTAAAATTCCCATAATTGGGGCAACAATTACCGTGGCTAAAGTCAGTTGCCAGTTTAAATAAATCATGTAAATGGGAATAGCAATTAACTGTAAAGCACAGGGAGTAAAATCATGGAAAAGCTTATTAATTACTTCTCCAACCCGGTCAATATCCTCCGTGAGACGATAAGATAAATCTCCAGCTTTAGCAGTTTCAAAAAAGCTGAGATTGAGTTTTTGTAAATGGGTATAAACCTGTTGTCGGAGATCAAAAGCTACCCTTAAAGCGGCCTTGGCCATGTATAAGTCTTGCACGGACTGAAAAAAGCCCCTGACCAGAAAAATAGCAGCACTGATTGCGGCTAATTGAGCGATCGCTAATACATTACCATTACCAAAGGGAACTGCTAACTTCCCTGCGACATTAATTAGGGTTAATGTTGCCAGCACATAGCCTAAAATGCCCACAAAACCCTTAATAATAGTTGGCCATTGGGTGCGGATATAGGGTAAAAGTTGCCAATAATGAGAACGTGTTGTCAAGTTGTAACATCCACAAAAAAATATTTTCCTTTGTTTGACAATAGCAGTTTTCGGTTACTATGGGGAATAAACATTGACTGCAAAAAACAGCAACCGCGACATTAATTTGCGAACCGCAACATATAATATAATCTGCGAATGTACACTTAAAGCCGATGATGGGATTTGAACCCACGACCTACTGATTACGAATCAGTTGCTCTACCCCTGAGCCACATCGGCCTACACAGTCAAACATTATAACATAATTTATTGATGATAGAACCAAATTCTCCAAATAATCTCAAACCGCAACAATATGAACGTTTAAAAGCGGAAGTAGCCGCACCCTATCGGGGGTTAAGGCAATTTATCTATATCAGCGTGGGTGCTTCGGGTTTTATTGGTGCCTTTGTCTTCTTTTTCCAACTCCTAGCAGGGCGCGATATTGAACGAGCATTGCCTAATTTTGCAATCCAGATGGGAGTAATTGGGCTAATGGTGTTTCTGTGGAAATGGGAAAATAGAGGGGATAAATAACAGACAAGAGGGAGAAGAGAAGATCATATTTCTCCTCTGCCCTGTTGCTAACTACTTAGTAGTTACAAGATATTGAGAAGCAATAGGTTGAACACGACCAGCACTAACCAAAGCTTGATAGACAAATGCCGCAATATCGGCTCTAGTTGCTTGACGCTTAGGAGCAAGCTCTTTCACGTTTGGATAGTTAATGACTAATTGCCGTGAAGTTGCTGCGGCCACAGGACCTGCTGCATAACTGGGAATTTGACCAGCATCAGTGTAGAATTTGATTGCATTCTGATCACTGGCAGTTAAACCCAAACCGTTAGCTAAGGCCACTATTGCCTGGACTCTGGGAATTTGTTGTTCTGGTTTAAAGGTTAAGTCAGGATAGCCGCTCAGGAATGGACTACTAGAAGCGGCTTGAATAGCACCATAACCCCAATAATTACTTTTTACATCTTTAAAGGTAATGGCTTTGCGAGTTGCTGAGGGTTTAAAGGCTTTGTTGATAATGGCAGCGAATTGCGCGCGAGTTACGGGTTCATTGGGTTTGAAACTGCGATCTGGAAAACCAGCGATAATACCTTGAGAAGCTAAAGCTTCAATGTAAGCTTTTGCCCAATAACCTGTTTGCACATCTTTAAAAGCAGTATTACCATCAGGAGGTGCAGTCACTGTAGCAGCAATAAAATCAACAGGACCGGAGATCTTCTTCTGGTTAATATCGTTGCCAATTGCCGTAATCTTGCCCCTAGTGGAATTGTTCAGATCATAACGAGCGTTATCACGGATGAGATTACCACCAGGATTGCTGCTAGTACCGAGGTCAGGGGCAGCATTAATGGTAGCGACTATACCATCCTGTGTATTATTGCGAATTGCGTTTTTACGGAGTATGGGTTTTGCTGTTTCCGAAATATACAAACCACTCTTATTTTGAGTGATGTTATTAGCCTCTAATAAAGGTGTGGAACTACCACCAATTGCTACACCGAAACCAGTATTCTGAAATAAGTTGCCACGAATCGAACCTTGTGCCGATTTAGTTACGGAAATGCCCTGACCCCCGTTTTTCAAAAAGATGTTACTTTCAATTTGGGGATTAGCAGTACCAGTAAGATAAATACCATCTCTATTGCTGTTAGTAAAGGTACTATTTTTGATCACAGGGTTACTTGATTCTACCCATACAGCAGTCCCGCGTGAATTAGAATTGGTAAAAGTTAAACCTGTAATAATACTATTATCGTTAGCTAACAGTGTAATATCCTGTTTTGCCCAGGTGCGACTGGTGTAAACACCACCACCACTAATTAAGATACCTTGACCTTTGTTACCCTCATCACCTTGAAGTGTCACGCCTGAGTTAAGGACTAGGGGAAATGTTTCCCCAGTATCTTTACTATAAGTACCAGGGGCGACTTGAACTACTGTTCCTGGTTGAGCCTTGGAGAGGGCAAAGGTAATTGTTTTATAAGGTGCTGCTACGGTTCCAGCACCAGCGGTATCTTGTCCTGTAGCTGAGTTAACGTAAATTATGGTGGCTGTGGCTGAGGCTTGGGCTGTTAAAATTGGGGTAGCACTAGCCTTAACCTGATTAGATACCAGAGTAGAACTACCAGCAATTAATAACAAAGCTGTAAGGCTGGCTTGCAAGGATAAACTAGAAATATGGAAACCCTGATTTTTCATTTTCTTACTGAATTGTGTGTTTAATGATGGTACTTTCACAAGAGTCTCAGGTGACAGATTGAATTCTGTAACAACATAAGACAAACTATACCCGATGATTGGCAATTTTTTAACTAAAATTATGATTAAAAAAAACACGTAACTGAACCTTTCAATTACCGTTATTGGACAGAACCTCCGTTGTTGAATTTGTTGTTGAATTTGTTGTTGAATTTGTTGTTGAATTTGTTGTTGAATTTTGGGGTGGGTTTTAAGCCGGAAACTGAAAATTTTTGGGGGTAAAAATATTTGAATAGTTCAGTTTCTGCGGTTTTTGACTCTGATCTGCTCTTTCTTGTTCCCTGATATACATAAAAATTGAGGATAAGATTTCTTATCCTCAAGTCTTCTGCTAAAAGCAGGTGGTAAGTATTGGCCAAATGATTAATAAGCTAAAGTGTCTAAAGTCTCTCGTAAATACATTTGCACTTGTTGATCTAGGCGTAAACTTTGTAATTGAGCATTACATTCTAGTTGCCACCGTTTAAAACCGGAACTACCAGATATAACATATTTTAGTTCCTGCCAGAGTAGTTTGTTAGCAGATAATTGGATATCTCTAGGCTCACTACTGCCATAGCCTTTGTTGTCCTGTTGATGCGCGTAATCGCTAGAAGTTGGAAATTGAGTCATAATTTCTCATTCCTGATTTTTCACTTCCCAGAAAATTTGAGATTTGGGATTTTAGATGTCTATTTATTGCAAACTCAAGGGGAAAGACGTAAATCTAGTCACCCAGACCTAAAATTATCAAATTTTGCTTAAACTTTTCCTAAAATAATGGTTTTACCCCTATAAATTCTGTCTCGTTAATCACTAAAAGCGGAATTTGCTGTCAAAAATTTGCAAAAAACTTGTTTTTCATGAAAAAGAGAATTTTGATCAACGTTATTAGTCGTGAATTACGGAGTGCTGAGTTTATCTTATTTGAGTGTTGAACTCTAAATAATCTTAATTCAACACTCATCAACTCAGCACTCAACGTTCTGATCACGGAACTATTTCGTCATGGTTAGGGTACGACGTTTAGTTACCATTTGATAGGCTTCAATGATGTCATTTTCCACCCAGTCATGGAACTTATCAATGCCGATACCACATTCATAACCTGCGTTGACCTCGCGGGCATCTTCTTTCATCCGTTTGAGGGAATCGAGAACACCTTCATAAACCACCTTATTATGACGACGGACGCGCACTTTACAGTTGCGAACCAGTTTACCAGATTGAACATAACAACCGGCAACTGCACCCCGGCCAACGGGGAAGACAGCACGGACTTCTGTTTGTCCCAAGGGTTCTTCCACCAATTCTGGTTCGAGGAGACCTTCTAAAGCCCCTTGGATGTCTTCCAAGAGTTTATAGATGATGTTATATTCTCGAACATCTACACCTGCTTCATCCGCTGCTTGTCTAGCACCACTGGCGTAAGTGGTATTAAAGCCAATAATGACAGCGTTACTAGCCGCAGCTAAGTCTATGTCTGTTTCGGTGATTTCTCCAGCCGTAGCCAGGAGCATCCGAATTTGGACTTCGTTTTGAGGAATTTGGCGTAGAGAGCCAATAATGGCTTCCACAGAACCTTGCACGTCGCCCTTGAGGATCAAGTTGAGTTCTTTCAACTCGCCTTCTTGTGCTTGTGCTGACAGGGTTGTGAGAGTGACACGACCTTGCAACAAGCGGGATTGTCTTTGTTTGTCCGCGCGATCGCTTGCTATAGAACGAGCTTCTTTCTCGTTTTCATAGACCTCGAAATCATCACCAGCAGCGGGGACATCACTTAAACCCAATACTTCGACAGCAAAGGATGGACTAGCAACGTCTACACGCCGGCCTCGATCATTAACCATGGCGCGGACTTTACCAAAGGCCGAACCAGCTACAAGCATATCCCCAACGTGGAGAGTACCATTTTGAATCAGCAAGGTAGCAACAGCACCCTTAGCTTTATCCAAATGAGCCTCAATGACTGTTCCCTTAGCAGCCCGATCTGGATTAGCGGATAGTTCGGCCACTTCCGATACCAGCATAATCATTTCTAGGAGAGTATCGAGGTTTTCGCCCCTGATAGCACTGACGGGAACCATAATAGTTTCACCACCCCAGTCTTCAGCGGTGAGACCGTAATTAGTCAGTTCTTGTTTAACTCGCTCTGGTTGTGCGCCTTCTTTATCAATCTTGTTGATAGCGACAACAATGGGAACATCTGCGGCTTTAGCGTGGCTAATAGCTTCGATGGTTTGGGGACGAACACCGTCATCAGCAGCGACGACCAAAACGGCTATATCTGTCACCCTAGCACCTCTGGCACGCATAGCTGTGAAGGCTTCGTGTCCGGGAGTATCTAGGAAGACAATCTGCTGTGGTTTGCCTTCATGTACTATATCAACATGATACGCGCCGATATGTTGGGTAATACCGCCAGCTTCTCCAGCCGCAACTTTAGTTTTGCGAATAGAGTCGAGGAGGGTGGTTTTACCGTGGTCTACGTGACCCATAATGGTGACCACTGGAGGACGACGAATCAGGTGATCCAAGTCTTCCACGTCAATCATTTCTGTGATCTTGCGAGCTTCGGCCTCCCGTTCCACGATTTCGACTTCTACCTCTAGTTCTTTGGCTACTAGGGTAATAGTCGGAATATCCAGGTTTTGGGTGATACTGACGGCCATGCCTTTCATAAACAGGATTTTGACAATCTCTGTATCGGCAATTACCAAGGCATCCGCCAATTCTTGGACTGTTAATGGACCGGTGACAGCCAGTGTGGCTGGACGGTCTGGTTTTTGTTCTACAATTTCTTGACGACGATGTTGCTCGCGGGAATAACTAGATTTTTTACCTCTAGTGGTGGGAGCAGCTACAACCGCTACCGTTGGCGCACCGGGGCGAGTCCCTTTAGGTTTGGGAGGACGGGCAATGGAAAGACTGACTTGGACTGCTGCGGAAATTTCACCCAGACCTTCATCAAGTAAATCCTCTTCATCGAGTAAATCATCTTCTAAGACTGGTTTGACCCGTTTGCCCTTTGGTCCAATCTTAGCCTTTTCTTTGATTTCGTCAATGATTTCTTCTTCTTGCCATTTTTTCCCACCTTTGTTTAGACGTGGAGGTGTGGGACGTTTTAAATCCAGGATATCGGGAACTATTAGTGTATTATCTAATACTTCCTTCTTCCCCCCTCCCACATTATGCCGGGGTGGAGTGGCAATGGGCATGGCGGCCACTGGTTCACTGGAGCGTGCTGGTCGAGGGCGTTGGCTGTCACCACCCACTGATGGTTTACCAATTCGCTGTTCTGGTTTTGTCGGGGCTGAAGTAGCACGACTGGGTTTTGACGGTGCTGGGGATGAACTTTGATCCGATGAAGGTTTATTAGCTTTACCTCGAATCGGATGGGGATTCTCTTCAGCACGTTGTTGGCGATCGCGTTTGAGGACGGGTTTTTCGGAAACTCCTACAGATTGTGTTTCTGGTGGTTTTGTCCCATCTACTCTGGCGGGAGGAGAAACCAATGGGGGTTTTTGGGGTTTTTCTGGTTTCGGTCTGGGAACAGATATTTTTTCTGGTTTTTCCGCCGTTACCTTTTCCCCTGCTGGTTGAGGATTAGATACCTGTTCCGGTGGGGTGATATTAGGCTTGTGCGGAGTTTCAGATTGATTCCTGGGTACTGGTCGAGTTGGTGCCGTCGGCTTCATGGGTGACACTGGTGTAGCGAAAGTCCGTGGAGGTGAAGGATGATTAGCGTCAGCAGCAGCAGTCGCTACTGAAGCATCTGGTGTGTTGGTGGTGGTGTTTCTCAATATTTTCGGTTTGCGAATTTCCAGAATTTGCTGTTTGTGATTGGTGCTCTTGTGGTTTGGGAATGAATTTGGTCTATGGCCATTTGTACCTTGTTCCTTTTTAGCAGCCTTTTTAGCAGCTAAATTGGCGGCAATGAGCTTTTGGGCTGCGGTACGAATTTGTTCAGCTTCTGATTCAGAAATCGTGCTGCTATGGCTTTTGACTGCAATGTCGAGCTGGTCGCAAATTGCTAATAGCTCTTTATTGTCCAAATTCAATTCCTTTGATAAGTCATAGATTCTAACTTTGCCGTTGTTCATCCACTCTTTCCCCTTTAATTTACAGTTTTAACGGATGGTTGCCTGGTTTGTGACATCTCCACCCTTTGATCACTGTTTTTTCGGTTGCCCTTGGTGATATTGCCGGTGCCTCCAGTTAGGAAAGAGAGATGTTTCGGTTTCATGCTGGCTTTGCCACCATTTAATTTTCCTGACGCGATTGATCATCGCGGAGGTGATGGTTAATGCCCAACTGCGCTTTGGCGCTACCAGGTTGCCATTTTTGATTTTTTTGTTTTGCTTTCTTTATGCGTTTTCTACAACACAATCCAGAAAAACTTTTTGGGAGTAATGCCCTGCGGCCTCCCAGGAAAGAGAGATCGAAAAAGCTGTTTACACCCATTTACCATTTTGGCACCAACTTGAGCGATACTAAAGGTGAGGATTAGATCACTAATAGTTCAGCTTTTGTCATCATCTCTTTAGAGATTATCGCAATTTTTGTTGTCACCATTAAATAATATCTTGGGGATTGCTGTGATTTAGACGTTGCCACAATGTTTGATACACTGCATCTGGCACTGCCCCTCGCAGCGATTTCCCTAATCTATTTTTTTTCTGAGCTACTTGGAGGCAAGTCTCCTGAGGACAAATGTAGGCAGAACGCCCCATGCCCTGATCTAATTGTACCTTTCCCGATGGAAAGACGCGGACAATCCGCCAAAACTCTTGCTTCAAGTTGACTTGGCGACAACTAATACAACGCCGATAGTTGGGTTTCATCAGTGGTCAGTGGTCAGTAGAAAAAATCATCTTCCCCGGATATTGTCTTTCCTGGTATGTTAATCTTCTTCTGATTCTAATTCTTCTGCGATTTCATCTTCTCTATCTGTCCTCTCATCTTCATAATTTTGTGATTGATATTGCGCTCTTACTGCTGCAAATTTAGTATTTTCGGCTTCATAATCATACTTAGCTTGATCTTTAATATCAATTTTCCAACCAGTGAGACGGGCTGCTAATCGCACATTTTGCCCTTCTTTGCCAATGGCTAAACTCAGTTGATCTTCTGCTACTAAAACGTGGGTTTGGCGACTTTCTGGGTCCATGAGCCTGACTTCATCTACCTTTGCTGGACTCAACGCATTGGCAATATAGGTGGCTGGGTCTGGTGACCAGCGAATGACATCAATTTTTTCTCCCCGTAATTCATTAACTACGACTTGGATTCTTGATCCCCTGGCACCAATACAAGCACCAACGGGGTCTACATCTCGATCTAGGGTATCAACGGCAATTTTTGTCCGAGGTCCAACGTAACGAGAAGGGGGATTGGCTTCTCGGGCTACGGCGACAATTCGCACTACTTCATCTTCAATTTCTGGGACTTCGTTGGCGAATAAATAAACGACTAAACCGGCATCAGCACGGGATACCATCAATTGTGGACCCCTTTGCTGTCCTTGGGAAACTTTTTTTAGATATACCTTAAAGGTAGCATTAGCTCGATAGTTATCGTTGGGTAGCTGTTCTCGCTTTGGTAATTCTGCTTCTACTTCTGATTGTCCGAAGCCGCTACTAACTGCTAAAACTACAGATTGGCGTTCAAATCGTAAGACTCTAGCTTGTAAAACTGTGCCTTCTAAGTCTTGAAACTCTTCTTGCACCATTTGGCGTTGTTGATCTCGCAATTTTTGCGCTAATACTTGTTTAGTTTGCATGGCGGCCATGCGCCCAAATTCTCCTTGGTCTGGGGTGACATCCAAGACTACAGAATCTCCCAGTTGGGCTTCTGGGGCTACTTGCTGTACTTCGTCTAGGGAAATTTGATGGTCTGTGTTACTAACTGTTTCAACAATGTTTTTGGTAGAAAGAACACGAAATCCTTCGCTCTCTATATCTAATTCTACTTCAAAATTCTTAAAATACTCCTCATCAAATTGTTTACGTTCTAAATTTTGGGCGCGACGATAACGTTCGTAACCCTTGAGTAATGCTTCTCTAATGGCTGCTTGTACAGCTAAACGCGGTAAGTTGCGTTCTTGGCTAATACTTTCAATTAGCTCTTTTAATCCCGATAAAGTCACCATTGACATACGCAGTCTCCTAAAATTTTATGTAAAGTCAGCACAATGAGATAATGGGTGATGGGTAATTGTTTCTCCATGACCAATTACTCCGCACCAATTACCTTTTTCCCGGTCTCCCATCCAATGTCTAAAATCTAATATTGATTACCTACGCTCATCTATTTGTACTCTGGTGATGAGGTCACGGGGAATTTCCACTACACGACCTTTTTGGTTAAGGTAAACTGTAGTTTCGTCCCGGCGAATCAATAGACCTATCCACTCTTGCTTTTGTTCGTAGGGTGGGGAAGTGGAAATAATTACAGGAAATCCTTTGAAGGAAATAAATTCCCTGTCTGTTACCAGTTGTCTTGAAATACCAGGACTAGATACTTCCAATATATAAGCGTCTGGTATGATCTCTGTCGCATCTAATGACGCTTCTAAGGCACGGCTCATCCTTTCACAATCATCCAGGCCAATGTCCTGTAGAGGATTAAATATGTCTACCCGTAGGATTGGAGGACTTTGATTTGTATGAAAAACTACATTAACAATTTCCAATCCTAATTCTGTTGCTACTGGTGTCGCCAAATCAATAATTTGTGGTATTAAAGGATGAGTCATGAGAGAATTCAATAAAAAAAAGTGGGCTTCAACCCACTTCCTGCGATAGGGATATCTTCCAAGAAGTCTTGTGACGCACTCCATGAGTTCGCCCCTAACATGAGTGTAGCCTATTTCTTTAATTAATAAAGATGGTCTCTCAAAAATTAGGGGGGTGGGAAGTGGGAATAGGGAATAACGGAATAAAGAGATTTCTGAATTAGTGGTTATTCATTTTTGTCATTTGTTTGTAATTTTTAATTTGAGTTAAACAAGTACATTGGGGGGAAAAGCATGAAAGCAATATTAATGACAGCAGCGGGTAAGCCGGATGTTTTGCAATTACAGGAAGTACCTCAACCCGTACCAACAAATACAGAAATTCTAGTTCGTATCTTAGCGGCTGGTGTTAACCCTATTGATACTAAATTACGTCAACGAGGTACATTTTATCCTGAGCATAAGTCGGCTATTTTAGGATGTGATGGCGCTGGTATAGTGGAAGCTGTGGGTGCTGATGTGCAAAGGTTTCGGGTTGGTGATGAAGTATATTTTTGTTATGGTGGTTTGGGATCACATCAGGGAAATTACGCTGAATATACTACTATTGATGAAAGATTTGTCGCTTTTAAACCCAAGTCTGTTTCTTTTGCGGAAGCAGCAGCCGCACCCCTGGTTTTAATTACTGCTTGGGAAGCTTTATATGAACGGGGAAGACTTGAACCGGGAGAAAGTGTATTAATTCATGCTGGGGCTGGTGGTGTTGGTCATGTAGCTATTCAATTGGCTAAACTAAAAGGTGCAAGGGTAGCAACTACGGTTAGTTCTTTAGAAAAGGCTAGTTTAGTTACTGAAATTGGCGCTGATCAAGTGATTTTTTATCGAGAAACTGATTTTGTCAATTCTGTATTAGACTGGACTGATGGTGCAGGTGTGGATTTAGTTTTTGATACTGTTGGTGGTGATATTTTTGAAAAGTCTTTTCCCGCAGTACGCATTTATGGTGATATTGTCACTATTCTCGAACCTAAAGCTAATACTGTTTGGAAGGTGGCTAGAAATAGAAATCTGCGAATTGGTTTGGAATTAATGCTGACACCAATGTTATCAGGAATTGTGGAAGCATTAGAACATCATGGAGATATTTTACAACAGTGCGCTAATTGGATAGATGAAGGTAAGTTAAAGATTAAAGTTAGTCAAACTTTTCCTTTATCTCAAGCAGCACAAGCACATACTTTAATTGAAAATGGTTCTGTTTTAGGTAAGGTTGTTTTATTAAATTGATAATTAAGTAGGAAATTTGTTGAGATGATTGTGTTTATAACATTCCCATTCTTTTCCAGGTACAATAATAGGAAATTCACCGCATATAAACACAGATCAACGCAGATGAATCTCTACCTTTGTGGAGGAGGAAATGGTATATATGGTGAGAAAATTGGGGAGTGACTGAATTCTGGATTTTGAAAAAAAGCATCATATCTTAACTCCCATAAATTGTTTCTAACCATGATGGGAAATAGTTGTAATATTTCCCGTAAAATTACTTTTTAGACCAATTAATCACAGGTTTGATAATATGACAGTAGCTAGAATTGGAATTATTGGTGGTAGCGGTTTGTACAAAATGGACGCGCTTAAAGATGTGGAGGAGGTAGAAATTTCTACACCTTTTGGTTCTCCGTCTGACGCGATTATTCTCGGAACTTTAGAGGAGACAAGGGTAGCTTTTCTAGCACGTCATGGTCGTGATCATACTCTATTACCTTCTGAGTTGCCATTTCGGGCTAATATTTACGCTATGAAGCAATTAGGGGTAGAATATTTAATATCTGCGAGCGCTGTGGGTTCTTTGAAGGTTGAAGCTAAACCCCTAGATATGGTAATTCCTGATCAGTTTATTGATAGAACCAGAAATCGAATTTCTACATTTTTTGGTGAAGGTATTGTTGCTCATATCGCTTTTGGTGAGCCAATTTGTAAAAAGTTATCTGGTATTTTAGCGGATGCGATCGCTGCTTTAAATCTACCAGATGTTACCTTACATCATGGCGGTACTTACGTATGTATGGAGGGACCAGCTTTTTCCACTCAAGCGGAATCTCATTTTTATCGCAGTTGGAATGCTACAGTGATTGGTATGACAAATTTACCAGAAGCAAAGTTAGCTAGGGAAGCGGAAATTGCTTATGCAACATTGGCACTGGTGACAGATTATGATTGTTGGCATACTGATCATGATAGTGTGACGGTGGAAATGGTGATTAGTAATTTACATAAAAACGCGATAAATGCTCAAAGGGTAATTCAAGAAACTGTAAGGAGATTAAGCGAGATTTATCCTATTAGTGATGCTCATTCAGCTTTAAAGTATGCTATTTTAACGAATCTGGACAAAGCACCGACAGCAACTAAGGAAAAACTGCGGTTATTGTTAGAGAAGTATTTGTAAGGAATATTTTGCCTGAGAGGATGTTTTGTTTGAAAGTCTTATAAGACACAAATACACCTAAAAAACCTAACCTCCCTAACTCCCCCTAACCCTCTCCTTTTAGGAGAGGGAAAAGGAAAAACTTTTGTTACTGGGATGGGGGTTTCAAAACCTCTATCCTTTTTGACTTTCCAAGCATCCTCATTAGAGTTTTAAAATCAATCAATGATATTACAACCGAATGTAAGTGTAGCCTAGTAATCGCAACAAATTTATATTGTTTAATTCGTCTTGGGCTTCATTTACCATGACAATTGGGTATTTTTGCATGGGAATACTCTTAGTTATAAACCATCGGGTTCAATACCTAATTCCTTCAACCGTTGAGTTAAAATTGCTACTTTAATCTCTGCCTCATCAGCCCTTCGCTGTTCAGTTTCAGCTTTTTGACGTTCAGCTTCAGCTTTTTGACGTTCAGCTTCAGCTTTTTGACGTTCAGCTTCAGCTTTTTGACGTTCAGCTTCAGCTTTTTGACGTTCAGCTTCAGCTTTTTGACGTTCAGCTTCAGCTTTTTGACGTTCAGCTTCAGCTTTTTGACGTTCAGCTTCAGCTTTTTGACGTTCAGCTTCAGCTTTTCTAATTTCTTCTAAATTTGCTTCTTCTGGCGTAAGTATTAATCTACCCTCAACGGTAAAATACCTTAACCTATTTTCCAGCACTCCTAAATATAATCCTAATTCCTGACTCCAATACCAACCATTTTCTGAAGGACTAATACTTTCGTATTCATTTCCTACTAATCTCCAGCCTACCAATTCTAAGGTATTCGGGGAAAACCAAAAATACTCAGGAGTCCTAAATCGAGTTTGATACAATTCTTTTTTTAATCCTCTGTCTACTTTGGCTGTAGAATCAGAAAGTAATTCAATAATCAAATTCGGATATTTACCGTCCTCTTCCCATATTACCCAGGAAGCACGGGGACGTTTTTCCGTGTTTTTGACTAGGAAAAAGTCTGGACCTCTAAAGTCTCGATTTTTTAACTGTTGTCGACTATAGTAGATGCTGAGATTTGCACCAATGAAGAAATCTTCTTGATCGCGCCATAACCATTCTAAGCAAGTTACTAATATTAATAGTTGTGTATAATGTAAGGAGCTTTCCATTTCTGGTTCGTCGCTGAGTAGTTCCGTGCAATCTGGCATTAATGCTTCTATTTCTTGTGCGGTTAAAGCCATAGGTTTGATTTTGATAAGTTACTATCCTTAGTATTAACTATAATTCATCACCAAAAATTTTTATGGCACTGATCACCCAAATTACCAGCAAATGCTACTTAAACAACTTGAAAACTAAAGTTTAAACTTGCCCAATTATTGACATCTAAAATATAAGCATCAGTGGTAGTAGGGTTAATATCATCTTTAACTTTACTGCTGTGATGTAAGTCTTGCAATAGAGCTTGGGCAACTTTTAAAGGATTAACTAAAGGACTAATGGCTTGTTGATCTGTGGTAGGATATTTGGCAGTGGCTAAGGCTGTGAGAGTTTCCTTAAAGGGGTTTGTGCTGAGAATAATTTGGTGTTGACAAAAGGTAGAAAGTGTCGGAACTAACCAACCGGGTATAGGTTGATTATCTGGAATTTTGACGGTTTTGCCCGGAGGAATGAGGATTTCTGTTAATTGGGGTTTGTGAGGAGAAATGTTGTTTGGTGGAAAAACTTGCCAAGGATAAAAGGCAAAGGCACTTTGGTTATTATTTAAAGCTACTAGAATCAAGTATACAGGGCGATCGCTCAAATTTTCAATTTTATATTGCACCAGACTACCTACAGAAATTGTGGGAATAGCGGTGGGGGAATAACTGGGTCTGGGATAGGTTTTATCGCTATTAGCAGTTTCTACGGTTTCCCTAACCATGAGAATACGAGGTAAAATGTTATTAACAACCTCTAAAGTTGCCCTAACTGGTAAACGGGAAGTACCCTCATTTTCCGTAAGTTGCCATAATTTTGATGCTAACAGGGTAGAAAATTTTGGTGTTAATCGTTGCACTGCTACTTTTACAGCTTCATCAATTTCCCCTACGGTATTGGTAATTAGTTCACCACCCAGGGAAAAAACACCATAACGGCTGGGTATTTGGGAAACTTTACCAAAGACATAATCAGCGGTTTCTGTGCTGGTGACAATATTAGCCACATTGCTAATTCCTGAAAAGGCGCTGGTAGCATCTACCCGTTCAATTCTTTCTAAACCCTGATCTAAGGCAATATTCACATGAATATTTCTGGGTAATACGCGAACAGCTTCTTGTACTATTTGTCCAAGTGCTAATTTGATAATTTCTTTATCTACTTGGGCTTTAGCTATTAAACCAGTTCGGGATTTAATAATTAACTCTTCTCCAGTCTCCAGAGTTAAACGAGAATTTACGCCATAATTTGCTAGAACCAGGGGAGGTAATCCTCCTAACCATAATTTGATTGTTTTACCATCATCTTCTGTGGCTTTAACTATACCTACACCCCTAAAGTTATCAATCGGGAAATAATCAGCAATTACAGCATTTTCAGGATTTTTCCGCGCACTTAATAGGCTTGGTTGTTGTTTACCACCTAGCTTATATATAGAACTACCCAGATGAGAGAGAAGAACTTGTATTGTTTTTTGGGGAGTAGTTTCCCACAAATATTGAGTTAACGCATAAGTAAATAATCCCGCACTCCAACTAGGAAAAAGTAATTCTCCTGCTTGTTGATTTGGTTCTGAAGTGGCTTTAAGAATCAGGGCATTATTAATAGGTGATTTTTGATTTTTGAGTTGTGATAAAAACTCTAATTCTTCCGTTGCCAAAGTCAGAGATGATAATTCTGGACGAGTACGAATTTGCAAACCTGTGGATTTTAATTCACTGGAATGATAGTAACTAGTATCAAATACTGCTGTAACTTGATTTGTAGGTAGAGATCGCAATAATAGTAAGAGAGTTTCTTCTAGTAAATAGTTTACAGATTTTCCATCTCCTAAATTATTTTCATCAACGGGAAGTATAGCATTTTGTAATATTCCCGTGCTGTAGATCCCCGAATTCTTGAAGAAGTCAGGGATTTGATCATTTGTCTTCACGCGAGTACCATAACCTGAAAAATGGAAAATCACCACATCTTCAGGTTTGACTTGCTTACCCAAATGATCTACAAAAGCCGCTGTAATTAGGTCTTTAGTTGCTTGTTTGTCTGTTAAATTCAGAATATCTGCTGCTGCAAAACCAAAGCGATTAATTAACAGTTCTGTTTGCAATTCCACATCAGTGACACAACCAGCCAGGGCAGGACTTTGTGAATATTGATTAATACCTATCAAGAATGCTAACTTGCGAGATTTGGATTGTGCTAAAGCCTGGTAATAAGGATTGCCTAAACTTAACCACTCTTCTTGTGCTAGTCCTAATGCTGCTAAGGCGCAGCTAATTTCTTGTAAAAACTTACGCCGTTTCATAATTAACCATCAGACCCCAGCCCGTCAGTAATAGCTTAAAGGCTGAAGTCCATAGAGTCAAGTTTCTAGTCTTAATCTAAACTAATACAGGCGAAATTTGCATAGCCCGTGTTAATTCAGCAGCTACTTCTGGACGAGAAAATTCTGGTGGTGGTAATTCACCCCGACGTAACATTTCCCGCACCTTTGTTCCAGACAGATGAACCCGTTCTTCTGGTCTGCTGGGGCTGGTTTTAGTTGTAGCCATTTGTTTGGTGCGTGTGCAGTAAAAAGCGTGTTCAAACTTCATTGGCACAATTCCCAACTCTTCTGGCGCGAATTCATCGAATATATACTGAGCGTCATAAGTGCCGTAATAATCACCTACACCAGCATGATCCCGTCCGACAATAAAATGTGTACATCCGTAATTCTTGCGAACTAAGGCATGAAAAATTGCTTCTCTCGGACCTGCATAACGCATTGCTGCGGGATTAATTGCTAAAATTACTCTATCTAGGGGATAATAGTGTTCTAGCAGAATTTCATAACAACGCATCCGCACATCAGCAGCAATATCATCTTCCTTAGTTGCTCCTACCAGTGGGTGTAGGAATAGACCATCAACAGTCTCTAAAGCGCACTTTTGAATATACTCATGGGCCCGGTGGATAGGATTACGAGTTTGGAAACCGACAATTGTTTTCCATCCTTTGTTTCTAAACATTTCCCGTGCAGCAGCAGGATCAATTTGGTAGCTAGGAAAATGGGGATGAGAGTCCCGTTGTAATAACCAGATATCACCAGCCAAGTTAATAGAACCCTGATTATATACTACCTGCACGCCGGGATGTTTACGGTCGTCAGTGCGATAAACATTAATAGCTTCCCGTTGTTTGTCGTAAGCATATTTTTCGGTTAATGCCAACACCCCAATAAACTGCCCGCTGGGGTTATCCAGACGCACCAAATTACCTATTTCTAAACGGTCTGCCACTGCTGGGGTTACAGATAATGTAATGGGAATTGACCAAACAATATCGTTAGCTAACCGCATTTCTGTAACTACTCGATTGTAGTCTGCTTGGTTCATAAAACCAGTCAACGGACTAAAACCACCAATAGCAATCATTTCTAAATCAGAAACTGCTCGTTCATCAAGTTCCACACGGGGTAAAAAGTCAGCTTTGGCCAGAAATATTTCTCTTTGTGCTGCCGAAGCAACTCGGTTAATTAACTCTCCACCGTGGGGGGCATTTGCTTCTGGATGATAACTCAAGGTAATGTTTCCCTAATTGTTGCGAATTATGTATTAATTTATCAAATTTTTGTAGACATTGTTAAATTTTTGTGAAATTTTTGTGAAATTCTAATTTTTGGTTGCCAGTTGTTAGCTAGAGTCTTCTGCTTTTACTGCTAAAACCCACATTCCGCACCCTGAACTGTCACAGATCAAAAAAGCAGAGATAGTAGTACATAATAACTAACGATCAATTAAAGAGAAATAAGCTTAATGAGAATACATATCATTAAAAGGGGGGTGGTGTGAGAAAGTAAAGTTTCCTAAGGAGTCCGAATTCAAGATGATTAAAAAATTTATTATTCAGAAAGCAAGAAATGAGAG